>JAJRPT010000127.1 GCA_024280675.1 Bacteroidota bacterium | reverse complement strand
TTGAATCCAACAGGTATATCTTTGATTTTATCTTGAATTTAGCCTTTTTGAATTGATTATCTTTCTGAAAATTATCAATAAGTTCGTAGTATAAATCTCGAAATAAATGCCAATCACGTCGTTGATTTTGATAGCTGATAGTCGATTTTGAAGGTGCTTTTTGGATTCCTAAATGATTTAAATTTCCTGTGGCTGAGCGGAGTCCATTGCTGATGTCTCTGATTTACTACTTGCAAAGTGGCAAAAAAGCATTGAGACTAAGTGTGTCCAAGAGTTGAAACCTTTGTTGTGTTTATCTGAGTTATACTTAGAAACAAGATTATTAACACGACGGCAGAAAAGCGATAATTATCAGCTTGCATATTTAATGTCCTCATGCTGAAAATACTTCTTAACTCGCTCACTATTTCCCTGCAACATTAACATATGACTTTCAATATTATTCTTTAATTCTGACTCATTTTTAGGTGATGGTTTTTCTGACAGCCCATACTTTAAATCACAATTTAAATACTCATCTGGATTCTTCTCAGGTGAATAAGATGGCAAATAAAACAACTCAATTTTAGCCTTATTTTCTTCTTCCCAAGCCTTAACAATCTTGCTATGATGAACTCTTAAATTATCTAATATCAAGAATATCTTACGTTTCTTGCCTTTAATCAAACCTTTCGTAAACTCAATTAATCTCTGAGAATTCATCGTTCCAGAGTAAATCATGAATTCAACCTGTCCTAAATTTGTCACAGTTGAAATCATATTTACAGAAAACCTTTTCGCCATATTTTTCTTCACTGGCGTTCTTCCTTTTGGAGCGTAAGAACGTCCATGATTGTTCGTATTTCTCGCACCAGTTTCATCACCCCAATGAATTTGAGCCCCCTCCTCTTTTGCTCTTTTCTCAATCGCTGGATATTCTTCATCTATCCATTTTTGAACTAGTTTAGAATTTTGCTCGTAAGCCCTTTTCTTTGGTTTCTGAGGTGAATAGCCCCATTTACGAAGATAATCGCCCATTGTGTTTATCGCTAAAACAATGTCAAACTCTCTTTCAACCAGTTCCTTTACAGCTTTTCTAGTCCATAAACCATAAGATAATTTGAGCTGATCGGGCATCGTATCAGTTATCATTTTCTGGATTTCTAACTCTTGAGAATCACTCAAAAGTTTTTTGTCTTCGGATTTTACACCACGGTTTTTTTCTTTTAATGCTTTGAAACCACCTAAGCGATAGGATTTTATCCAAGAACTAATTGTGTTTGCTCTCACTCCGATAATCTTTGATATTTCTTGGTGCTTTTTACCTGATTTTTTTAGTCGGATAGCAAACTTGCGTTGGGCATATCTTTGCTCAGGTGATAATTTTCTACTGTCAATTTTTTTCCATTACGAATATAAGAAATATCTATCACTTATCCTAGCTATATATTAGCGTCAGGTTAATAATATTCTAAGAGTCTTCATAAATATTGAACCTTTTTTCATAAATTGTTTCTTACCAACATCACTAGTATCAAAAATGATTGCGTTTGGTTGATTTTTATTTAAAAAATATTTTTTGTTAAAATAATAATTGAATTATGGAGAAAGTGTGAAAAAAATACCACTGCATTTACAAATTGTGATAGCTCTTGTGCTTGGTGCTGGTTTTGGAGCATTGTTTCCAGTTGATTCGGGTCTAATACAAATTACATATTCTTTGGATGGAGAGGTGATTGAAGAAAACATTTCTGAGTGGGATGTTTTAATCTTTCACCGAGAGGAACATTTAATCAAGAGCTTTTCTGGTGGGAATGCAAAAGCAATAATCAAATTTTATAACAAAAATAAATCTGACATCACCTCACTTTCGCTCGTCGCCGGTGTTCAAGAACGTGAAATATTAAAAATACTCTCATTGGAAGGAGCCTCGTCGCCTGCTACAGCCATTCGTCCTCTTGGTGATTTGTTTATAAGACTGCTGAGCTTTTTGGCAATTCCACTTGTTTTAGCTTCATTAATTGCGGGGGCGGCTTCTTTGGGCGATGTCCGTAAATTGGGAAAAATCGGCGGAAAGACATTTGCTATTTATATTTGTACAACAGCCATTGCCATTAGTATTGGCCTAGGAGTAGCAAACCTAATAAGGCCAGGCGAGCAAATTTCTGAGCAAACAAAGATTAAGTTACTGGGCGATTACCAAGACAAGAGTTCCCAAGATGCCGTTGCTAATTTGAGTGTAGATATTGTAGATTTCTTTGTGAATATTGTTCCAAAGAATCCATTTTTTGCAGTAGCCAATGGGCAGATGTTACAAATTGTATTCTTTGCATTAATGTTTGGAGTTACATTAACATTTATCCCAAAGCAACAGTCGGCTCCCTTGATTGCGTTTTTTGAAGCGGTAACCACTACAATGATTAAAATGGTGGATATTATAATGCTAATTGCTCCTTTTGGAGTGTTTGCACTGATTTCGGCAACTATTGCAGATTTTGGATTTGGGATACTTGGCACATTGTTTTGGTATTCTATTTCTGTGATTGTAGGACTTACATTGCAGACTGTTTTGGTTTACGGTGGTCTAATATATTTATTTTCTCGTGCTAATTTTTGGAAATTCTTCAAGGGCTTGCGTAACGCACAGGCGATTGCGTTTTCTACATCTTCGAGTGCTGCGACACTGCCGGTCACACTTGATTGTGTGGAAAATAAAATTGGTGTCAATCGTGAGGTGTCCCGCTTTATACTGCCACTTGGGGCGACTATTAATATGGACGGAACGGCACTTTATCAAGGGGTTGCAGCAGTTTTCATTGCCCAAGTCTATGGTATGGATTTGGGTTTGACAGAGCAACTTACAATAGTTCTCACCGCCGTGCTGGCATCAATCGGAACGGCACCAGTACCAGGGGTTGGTCTGATAATGCTCGTTCTAATCCTCAATTCTATCAATGTTCCAGCCGAAGGTATCGCACTTATTTTGGGTGTGGACAGGATACTAGATATGATGAGAACCATTACCAATGTCACTGGTGATTCGGCGGTTGCCGTGGCTGTAAACGGACCATTGACAAAGCGATAAGCGACTTGATGAAAAAAGCAAATAAACATTTGTTGAGGTCTAGAAAATAAAGCAGCAAGAATTATTATAAACCGGGCAATAATTTTTTGGAAATCATTTCAACCGATTCGTAGATTTTTTCTTTTGACTTAAAGATATTTTTTGCTTGGTATTTCGGGTTTGCCATCTTCATCTTCACAGAATAAATGTAGGCATTTATTAGGTAGCGATTGTCGGAGTAGTTGATAATTCCAGTTACGACTTGCTTTGCACCAAGATTCTTTGCAGCCAACCACATGTCCGATTTATACTTTGGACCAGACGGGTCGATATTGAGTTCGGCGAGTGCGTCTTCGACATCTTCGATTGAGATTAGTTCAAAAGTTGAGTTGGAGTCAAGACTTGCCACCAAAAGAACTTGGTAGAGTGAATCTTGTAGATTGTAGCTCCATTCTTCGTTATCCATCTGCCCTGTGGCATTTATAAAGGGCAACACTGCTACTTTTTGAGCAAATGTAGAATTTATCAACAAGAGTAAAAAAATGAATACGTATTTCATCAGTTTACATTTTCTTGTATGAATTTCTTGACATCTTTGAAACCATTTTTGAGTGGAGTCTCATATCCAGCACACTTTTCCCAATCTTTTTGCTTGGCATGTCCCATTAGTTCTATTCCCAGCTCAGCAATTTCATTTAGTCCAAACTGAAAGCAAGAGCCTTTGAGAGTGTGAGCTAGCCTGTATAAATCTGTGTCATTCTTTGAATCAATCAGAGTTGAATACTGCTGATCAAGGTCTATAATCCACGTGTCTACAAACTCATCAATTAAATCTCTGATTACTGGATCGTCTGGAATCTGCATTTCTTTTCCTTTATTAAGAATTATTCTTTTCCACAACATAGTTTATTTATTTGAAACATCAAAAACTTTTGTAAAAAAAAAACAGAGGGAGAACTATAAGCCGGATTTTGTCTTCGGTGTAAAATAAAAATATTTCACAAAGGAGGCGATCATTTATCTGGGGCAGTGGTCACCCACTTACCTCGTTGCGGTCTACCCGCATGTTTTTGTTTATTACAAACAAAAGAGCCGAGCAACTCTTAGAAAAAAACATGCCTACTCGACCTTGCTTCTCGCAGGAGTTTACCATCGCCAGGAACTTGTCACCAAGCCTGCGGTGAGCTCTTACCTCACCATTTCACCCTTACCAAATTTACTAAAAGTAATATTGGCGGTATACTTTCTGTTGCACTTTCCGTATGCTTTGACATCCTTCCCGTTAGGAAGTGCGACGCTCGTTGAAGTCCGGACTTTCCTCATCTCGGCAATAAATTACCGATAATGCAATCGCCCATTCTCCCCCACATTTTTCAAAAAACTATAGTAATTCTAATATATTCTCTTCGTCGATATGAACTTCTTCTGGGATCATTATCCTTCCGCTGTGTTCTTCGACGTAGATCTGCTCTAAGTTATTGCGAATTTCAACCAAAAGTTGGTGTGGCACACGGTAACCTTTGCACGAGCCATGGAATATTTGTACGGCAGCATCGGAGTGAGATTGTCTGATGCGGTCATATTCTGCACGGAAATCCCCTTTGACTTGTGTGATAATTTTATCTCTTTTCTCTTTCAAGCCTACTTCTTCATCGCCTTGGGCCTCTTTTAGCTCATTGTATTCGGCGGTAAGTAGTTTTAGTTCAGCTTTAATTTGTTTAACTTTTTTCGTTTGGTCTGCCAGTATAGAAACAAGATTTTCTTCTTTCACTGCTTCTTTTCTGAGCTTTAGCGAAAGTTCTTCGTACTCTGTTTTAATATGCTTAATTTCAGTTGTTATGGCATCGAATTCTTTGTTATTTTTTACTTGGAATTGTTTTTTTGCTAATTTTTCTTCATTGTCTTTCAGCTCTGTCAATGTTTTGTTAGCACTTTTGATGAAACTTTTCAGCTCGCTTAACAAACTAGAAGTTTCATTTTTCATTTTCTGAGACTGAGCCAAGCTTTTTTCTTTGCTACCAATCTGCTCGGGTAGATCTCCAAATTCTTCACGCAATTCGTCCAAGCTTCTATCAATGAAAGCCACTCCTGCTATAAGTCTTATTTGAGATTTCATGTAAAACCTTTAAATATTAGTTAAATAATTTTTTTGTCTTATGGTATAATTTTTATCAGGGTAATATGCAATCGGGTTAGAGTAAGAATGCGAATGGTAGAGTTTTATTTTTTCAGGAATTGCTCTTCTCAATATATTTTTAATTGCCATGACAACAAATTGCTCCATTTCATAATGTCCAGGATCAAGCAATGTAATTTTTCCCTCAAACAAATGATAATCGTGATATTTGGTGTCGGCAGTGATGAAAATGTCTGGTGCTATGTCCAATATTTCACTAGCCCAACTCATTCCAGAACCGGCAATCACGGCAATCGTCTTTATCCTTTTTTCACAAATTCTACTGTGTTTTATTGGCGAATTGAAAATATGGTAGCACTCAATCAATATTTCTGCAATGTCTTTGCTCTGCTCCAATTCACCTATCACACCCATCCCCCAATCTGGATTGCCCTGATTTGGAAATAGAATTTTTGTATTAACTAGCCCCAAACCTTCGGCAATTAATCTTGAGCTACCATTGGGATGAGAGTCAAAAGATGTGTGAACCGAGTAGAATGAAATATCACTCCTTATCAGCTCAGAGCTTAACCGTCCCACCCTCTCGCCCAAACTAATTGATTCTAGTGGATTGAAAATTAGCGGATGGAAAGCAATAATTAGCTTACACTCAAGTTTTTTAGCCTCGGAAACAACTTCGCTTGTAAGTTCATAACAGACAAGAGCTTTGTTGGTATTCTGGGCAGAATCGACTTGCAATCCTACCTTGTCACCCTCTAGTGCCATTTTTTGTGGCAATACTTTGTCTATCAAATCAACTATATCACAAATTTTCATATCTAATCTATCTCTTTTTTCATATTTTTGTTTACACGAAAAAAGATTTTTGTTAGTTTATCGTTACAGGTAGAATAACAAAATTAAGAAATTTTTATCATAATCGGTTTAGAAATGAAGTTAATAATTATATTTGTTTCAATTTTCTTTGGACTTGCCCATATTTTAATTGCGAAAACATTCGGAGCCGATAGTATTATCACATTCGAATCTCCTAGGGCATTAATACCAGACGACCCGTCTCACTCTGGAAATACTTCTGCGGTAGGTATTGTTTTTGATTTCTCTTATTTTGGATTTGGTACTGGAATATTTTGGCAAAAAAATATTGCCAAGGACTGGGAGTTTATATCGGACTTTACATTTTCAAATGTGAAAAATTCTGATGAGTTCGAGCCTTATGACAGGGCCTTTAATGAATATTATACACGTGGTAAAGTTAGTCGTATTTATATGTTTCCAATAACAGCCGGAGTCAAAAGATTTGTCTTTACTGACGAGTTGAGTCAATCATTCCGTCCATATTTAACTTTTGGCGGTGGTCCCTCCTTTGTACTTTCGATGCCTTATTCGGAGGGAAGAGTGGAAAATGCTCCAAAGATTAGCTTCTTTGACAGCTTTTCAGATATGCGGTGGTCCACTAGATTTGGATTCTATATCGGAGTTGGCTCAGAATTTCAAACAACAACAAAAATATATTCTGCAATAAATGTCAGCTACTATTACTATTATTATGGTGGGGGTGGCATTGCCTCGATGGCAAATGACCCGATGAAATCTTTCCAGAGCATATGCCTCAATCTTTCAATCGGCAAAAGATATTAAGTAAAAAATCTAGTAGCGGTAGGTGAGTCCCAGAGAAATATTTGCTAGCGTTTTGTCATTGAGTATTTCTCCAATTCTTCCTTGATTAAGTCTCACTGGCAGCTTTTGATTGAACTTAGAGAAACTTGTGCCAATGTCAATTCTAGCACCCTTCCCAATAAAAAAGCCAAGCCCAAAGCCGTAACTAAGTAAATGTTCATCGCCTTGGGTAAGTCCTTTATTTTCCCCAGATGCCGAGGCCCTTATCACAGTTGAAATCCACTCAATCACATACTCAGCACCAAAGCTCCAAGCATATTTCCCAGTCAGCTCGTCCAATATTTGTAAATTCAGTTGAGAATCAAATTCCGAATTTTCATACTCCATTGCCGAATAATCAGAGAACTCAAAGGCACTGCTCAGGGTTAAATCAGAAATATTATAGGAAGCCCCCACCATTATCTTCATTGGCATAGTCAGGCTGTACTCGATTTGGCCATTTCCAGTATAATCCTCTGTGGTTGTATATTGCCCATTATCATATTTTGCATTTGTAGCCATATTAAAAGTTTGGTTAATATTGAAACCCTCAGGCAATCTAATGGCAAATGAAACTCTTCCATCTTCTCCCAAGTTCATTAGAATTGAAAGCGTTGCAGCCAGCGAATTAATCTCTTGGTTGTAGCTTTCTTCGTACCAGAAAGAAGAAAAATTCATTGCTTCCTCTGAGGAATTATCTGCTCTGTAAACATTGTTTATATCCGATTCAACAAGTTCTGCAATCCATCCATATTCGCCAAAAGACGCATTAACGCTCAAGCCAAAGGAAATCATCTCATTTAGCCGGTGAGCAAATCCAAATGAGATGTTGTGGAGTCCACCGTCATCTTTTTTTGTGTATTCTTGTTGGAGATTATTGTCAATGGGAGTGTATTTATTGTCATCGGAGAGGTAGAGCTCATAGATGATGTTTGGATAAAATGAACGTTCTGATTCAATTTTTATAGCTGATTTCCCAGTATTAAATCCACCGTATTTAAAATAATCTCCCAAGTCATTATTCCTGTAATATGAGATTGCAAACACTGTATTTTCAAAATGTCCTACGGGGCTTGCCGCTGCAAAATTTTGGAGGTATTGGCTGGAACTATTTTGGGAATAATCTCCGGAGAACTTAGAGAAGGAATTTATTCTAAATTGC
>JAJRPT010000126.1 GCA_024280675.1 Bacteroidota bacterium | reverse complement strand
GATATATTAGATGTTATCGACAAAATTCTAAGAGTGTTCTCTGGCAAAAATCCAGAAGAGCCGTTTGGCGGCATTCCAGTCTTGCTCATCGGCGATTCCTACCAACTTTCGCCTATCGCTAAGCGTGATGAATGGCAAATCCTAGCTCCTTACTACGACACTCCGTACTTTTTCTCATCAAATGTTTTTAAATATAACTACCCTGTTCAGATAGAGTTACAGAAAGTTTACAGGCAAAAAGAGCAGGTTTATATTAATTTATTAAACAGGATAAGGGAGAATAATCTTGACCATGATGATTTGGATTTGCTCAATAGCAGATATGTTGGGAATTGTAATCAAGAAAAATATTCGAACTATATTATTTTAGCAACTCATAATAAGACCGTTAATCAGATAAACTCCAATAAATTAAGGCAGTTAGAGAGCGATTTATTTTATTTTGAAGCTAGTATAAAGGGTAATTTCCCAGAGAACTCCTATCCTGTTGAACAAAAACTGGGTCTGAAAGTCGGGGCTCAAGTTATGTTCACAAAGAATGATCCACAAAAAAAGATATTCAATGGGAAAATTGGTAAAGTTATTCAAGTCTCAAGTGACAGTATTTTGATTGCCTTTGAGGATATGTCTGTTGTGAAGGTAGAGCCAGCTCTTTGGGAGAATATGAGATATTCAGTCAATGAGAAAAATGGGCAGATTAGCGAAGAACAAGTGGGTAGCTTTTTGCAATTTCCGCTCAGACTGGCTTGGGCAATCACCGTTCACAAGTCTCAAGGTCTGACATTTGAAAAAGTTATAGCCGATCTTTGGGGTTCGTTTGCCGCTGGTCAAGTTTATGTCGCACTGAGTCGTTGCACTAGTTTTGATGGCTTAATATTGAAAACTAAAATACCAAGAAACGCAATTATGACAGACGAGAAAGTTATTGAGTTCTCTAGGCCAGGGTATTCTTTGTGAGTTTTATTTCCTGTCAGAGTTATCATCAATAGTTTTCAACGCCTTGAGGATTTTGCTTGCAATTAGCTTTATGTCAGAGTTTTTGTAGATGAAATCATTAATCCCAATTTGTGCAAGTCTGAGGACTAATTCTTTGGAATTAAGACGTGTGCAAGCCAAAATAGGAATGCCTTTACTTGAATCGTCTGAGCGTAGTTTCTTGATTGCAGTGAATCCGTCCATTAGTGGCATTTCCATGTCCATTAAAATGAGATCGGGCAAGGGGTTTTCCTCCATCCAAGCAAAGGCTTCAATTGGATTATTTTTTGTGATAGTCCGTGTTTTTAGTGTGTTTACAAGTATCTTGCTCAGGAACATCTGGTAAACCGGGTCGTCATCGACTACTAAACTTGTAAGATGAGAAAAGTCATAATTCATTTTCCTGTCCCATGATTCTGACAAGTAATTGGGTGATTTGCAAAAGCCCAGATTCACTTGTTGATTTTAATGTGAGGTCAGCATCTGTCAAATGTAAGAAAATATTTTCAATTTCTTCTAAAGAATAATTTCTAAGAGCACTGTAATAATCCTCCATAAAATACGGGCTAGCACCAATTACTCTTGCAATTTCAAACTTATCGGTCGAGTGAGTCGCAATTTCAGAAAGCCTGAGAACTGATTTGAAAAAGTTTGCCAAGGCTGACACAATGTAAATTTCTTGCTTAGAATAAGTGAGCATGTTTTCACTGATTTCAATAGATTTTGTGATGTTTCGAGCCGAAATGCTTTTCTGCAACTCGAAAACATTATTCTCCTTGCTCTGACCAACAAGACTCATAATCTCAGACCCAGTTATTGTATCCGAATCAAAGGCATAGCTGGCAATCTTATCAACTTGATTTGCAAAATCACGAAGAGATTCCTGGGTGCTTGATATAATTATCTCAATGGTTTGTCGGTCTACTTTTTTCCCAGTCATGGCAAATCTCGACTCTAACCAAGAAGCATAATTATTAGGATAAACCTTTGGAAATTCTACGGACTCAGACTTTTCAAGAAGTGATTTGTAATGGGCAGGTACTTTGAAACTTCTCTTTTTTGTCATCCCATCTAGTTTCGTGTCCTGGCACAGGATAATCATCTTAGTCTGTCTAGGGATATTTTCTAAATACCTGTTTAATACCTTTAGATTTTTATTGTCTTTAGAGATTCGCCCTTTGAAATATTTTTCAAAACCTTTGATTATAATAAACTGCTCATCGGCAAGCATTGGAAAAGAATTGGCAAGATTGAAAAGCGATTGGAGGTCTATCTCAGAACTTGTTAGCTTATTGAAATTATAATTTTCTCTATAGTCTGGTACAAATTTGCCAATCATTTTATTAATAGCTTCTTCAATCAGGAATTCTTCAAAGCCAAATAAAAAAGTGAGTGGAGGCAAATTTTTAGCTCTTAGAATATTGTTTACACTCGTACTTGGCATTTATCGCCTCTTTTAGGCTAGCATTAATAATTTGTGTGGAATTTCTTCGGTTTCTGCAAATCTTATGAGTGGCTTAATCATCTTATCATTAACTTTTTCGCCTCTTGAAGCGATGAGAAGACCATAGGAAGTGTGGTAATCTTGAGCAAAGATCATTCCCGCTTCAACTCTGTTTACTGGAACTCTGACAATTTGCTTGTCGTTGAAATCAGATCGCTCATGCTCAATCATAAGAATGAAAGCGTCTACTACTCGTGAGTCGTACCAAACATGTTTGCGAGATTCTAGGTATTTTGCAGCCGAAGCGTGCCTGTCGTTGGAAGCGGCAAGAAGAGCTTGAGTGTTGGTATAAGTTGCACTTTTTTTGTCCGCTCGCTGGGATTCTCTGTGTTTTTTGTAGACTAGGTTGTGGTAGGTATCGACTACTGAAATAATTCTAGCCCCAGGATGAATGTCGTCGCCTCTTATATTATTAGGAAAGCCAGACCCATCGAGATGCTCACAATGTTGGAGTATTATGCCGTTAATGGTCTCGAACGCTTTATAATTTTTAAGAATCTCAACAGAAATTATTGGGTAGAGTTGATACTGTTTGTGTTCGTTGGGAGTCATTTCATGTGGGAATTTAAACAAGTTCGAGTCTTGGAAGCTCGCCTTTCCAAGTGCGTGCAAAAGACCTGCTATCCTGATTTGGAAGAGCAATGGCTGTTTGAGTCCCAGCAACTTGGCAAGTGCTTCTGATTTTTCGGAAACAAATCGCGCGTGATTCCCCTCGTACATTCTTTCTGTAAAGCTAAGGAGTGAGCTTAAAATATCAATCGTTTGATGAAAGCTAGAGGAAAGCTCGTCTGCCACTAATCTGTTCTGAACCTCAAGTTCATAAATCTGCTTATCCTTTTCCTCTAATATTCTTTGTATATTTTCGTCGGTCTGCATTTATAATTTGTTATAGTTTTATTTATTATTTTAGTAATTTCAGAAACATGAATTTTAATTTACTAAAAATATTTATCAATTCTTTCCTTTATTTACAATCTACTCATTTATTATCGGATAACAATTAAAAATATGAAATTTCAAGATTATTATAATACACTTGGCATCGATAAAAATGCTAGTGAGGTTGAAATAAAGAAAGCTTTTCGCTCGCTTGCACGAAAATATCACCCAGATAAAAATCCAGATGACGTTCAAGCAGAATCTAAATTCAAAGAAATAAGCGAGGCTTATGAAGTGTTAAGTAATAAGGATAAGCGTAAGAAATACGACAACTTAGGTTCATCGTTTAATAACTACAGAAGCCAAGGCGGAGCCGATAACGATTTTGATTGGTCGTCATGGTATTCAAAAGGTTCACAATCTGGGCCCCGGCAAAGGCGAACAGTAGGAGATTTCTTTAGCGAAGGTGGGAACATGAGTGATTTCTTCGACCGTGTGTTTGGTGCCACATACGGTGCGTCTCATCACGGAGAGGGGAGAACTACTGCTCCTTCTCCTAAAGAAAGCTACCAAGAAGAAGAAATCTCTGGGCTTTATGATTTTGAAACAGACATTGAAATAAGTTTGGAGCAAGCATTCAAGGGAACCAAGAAGAGGCTGAAAGTAAATGGTGAATCTATCGAAGTTCGAATAAAAGCTGGGATTAATTCTGGACAACAGCTCAAAATTGTTGGGAAAGGAAAGAAAGGAAGGTCTGGTGTAAAAAGAGGGAATCTAATTCTCAATGTTGGTATCAAAGAAGATGAAAATATTGAAAGGAAGGGAAATAATCTCTACCTAAAGCACAATATCGAGCTTTACTCTGCTATTCTAGGAGCATCGACCAGGGTTGAATGCTTTGCTGGTCTGTTCGACCTCAATATTGCAGAAGGTACCCAGCAAGGAAAAGTTGTAAAACTAAAATCCCAAGGAATGCCCGTCTATGGCAGACCTTCGCTTCGGGGCGATCTTTTTGTAATATTCAATATTATGATGCCCCAAGATTTGGGCGAACAGGAACTAAATTTATTCAAAGAACTCAGGCGAATTGGGCGAGAGAAATGATGCGAATAGACATACTCTCCGCCGTTCCTTCCTCGATGGAAAGCTATATTAATTCCAGTATCCCGAAAATAGCCAAAGAGAAGGGGTTAGCAGAAATACACCTGCATAATCTTCACAATTTCACAAAAAATCCAAAGCATAGAATCGATGATTATCCCTTTGGAGGTGGGGCTGGAATGCTCATAAAATGCGAGCCAGTCTTTGCCCTTGTTGAATTATTAAAGTCTCAAAGGAAATATGATGAGGTGGTTTTCATGTCGGCCGATGGTGAAGTTTTTAATCAATCCATTGCAAATGAATACTCATTAAAGGAAAATATAATAATTATTGCTGGGCATT
>JAJRPT010000125.1 GCA_024280675.1 Bacteroidota bacterium | reverse complement strand
TGGCATGGGTGCTTTTAGTTTTGGAGAATTGTCTCTGCCTCCACCAAAATCTTTAATATATTTTTCTAGCAATGCGTGGGTTGAGGTTTTTATTTCAGCATTATATTCAAAATTATTATGCAGGATTCTAACTCCATTTTCTGCCGAGTCAAGTTCGGCAATAATGACTCTATTGTTTACACGAAAGGCCTTGACATTATTGCCAAAATCACGCAATAGCTCAAAATGATATTCAGTGTCTCCAATCTCAAATGAGTTTTCACCCTTGTCGCCGCTAATCACTTCATAGGCACTGTCATTAATCTTTACTTCAATCTTTTTCATATTCTCTTAAAAATGTTGTTTTAGAAAAGCAAATATATGGTATTATTCCTTCAGGAATACAAAAGAATGAGACGGCTCACCTGCCAGCATAAATAAATATACCCCCGCCCCTAAATCGGATATTTCAATACGAGTAGTAAAAGCTCCAGTCTTCAACATTTTCCCATTTGAATTAAATATTTGGAAATCCTTGCCAAGCAATTTATTGTTATCAATTTGCAAATACTCGCCAACTACAATCATCTTTTTTGTGATCCTGTCATCGCTTATTCCATCAATAATAAGATTCAGCTCATAGGCACCAATCGAAGGCTCGACATTATATTTTACTCTTGTAAAATCAAGCTCGGGTGTGTATTCCAAATTACCTGTTGCATCCGATTTCATGCCTTCTGGATAATAGGGCTTTTCGTCATTTTCGCCACCAATAAATCCTGGATCAAAATACGTTGGGCTCAAATCTTCGGAAGGAAGGTTTGGTTGCCAAGAAGAGTCATCTACATTGTACCAGTTATTACTCTCAAAAATAAACGTCTCGCTTCTTGTGTTTGGTCCAATGTTGGCAGTCACATTAACATCTGAATTAACATAAATAATATTATTTGCAAAAACATTATCACCACATTGGATTAATCTTTCGTGATTATTTTCTTGTAATATCCTCATCACCCATTTATCTGGCAAAACAATATTATTGTTAGATACTATAACGCTGTCCGAACCAATAAAGGTAATCGGTGCGGGTGAACCAATAAAAATATTTGCTTGCACTTTCAAGCGACGTGCCTCAAAAGGTGCATCGATTGGTCTGAAAAACTGCATTCCTGTGCTTCCGCCCAGGTTGAGCGTTCTAGCTCCACCATTGATAAATAAATTTCTTTGAATGCTAATATCGTGAGTTCCGCCCTTGCCCTGAACCGAATTACCACCCACATCCCGAAATACAGACTCGGAAATCTCACCAAAATGACAACCCACCATATCAATGCCAGAACCACCAACAGATCCATTTTGAAACAAGCAATCTTGAATAAGAAAATTATTAACTCCACTCATTTTTATCAAATCATTGTTTCCGCTTGCGTTCATATCACTAAAAGTACAGCTCGAAATAATCCACCCACGTGAAGGACTCTCAAAACTACCTCCATCATCGATATTGAGCCCATTTGTAATTTGCCCTTTAAAAACAATTCCACTCAGGACTATATTATTACAATCAATAAAATGGATTGCAGTATTTCCACCCTCGATTGATACCATGCCAGTATTTTCTGCCATAATAAAAATGGGTGAATCTTCGATCCCGCCCCAATTTTGCAAACTCATCCCACCCGAATATATCCCATCTCTGAATATAATTGAGTCTCCTGCTGTGCTGAGCAGGGCAGCCTGTTCGAGATTTTCAATCTCAGTTCCCGCTTCTATGAAAATTGTCTTGGAACTAGCAATGCTCGAAAATAAAAATAGTAGAATTAAAATCACTTTTCTTTTCCCTGCTTTATTTATTATAATTTTTTTTTCAAGAACAAATATATTGAAATTTAATTTATTTTTGGGGGCAAGTGTAACTAATTTTAAAATTTATTCGTTATCTTTGTTAATTACTCAAAAACTTGAAGGCGAAGAAAACTATGAAGTATTTACTGTTAAGCATTTTGTTTTTGTTCTCTGTAAGCTCTTGTACTTTAGTTTATTTTGACAAGCCTGTTCCTCCATTTGGCAAAGAAATTAAGGAATTTCCTGATTTATTCAAAGGCTCATTCCACCTGGCAGGCGATACGCTTTCTTTCGGGGAAAATAGTTTAACCCTTTCTAAGGATTGGTTTAGGGAAATTTCAAATAATCCAGAAATAGATATTGATTTGAGTGGTCTTATTTACAAATTAGATGGCAATATCCTTGTTGTAAATATTCCAAATGAAAACGATAAAGGCGAAATAAACTATCTTATTGCGTTGCTTGAAATTGATGACGATGAGCTAATAATCCGAGCGCCATTCTCAGACAAAGACTATGGCTTCCATTATGATAAGCCACTCATCTTAGTAGGCGGTATCAAAATTATATATGACAAAGAGAAAGGGAAAGTTGATAGGTATATTCTTAGCCCAAATGCTCAGGATTGGTCTACATTAAAGGAAGTAATCTCAATGACCAAAACAAAAATTCTAAAAAGGGTTGGGACTTAGTCTTTTTTTTCCACCAAGAATGTATTCTCTTTGAGAAAATAATTCTTAAATTGTGCTATTGGGCTCAAGCTCGAACAGGAAAAGAAATAGACACTCTCGAAGGTAATATAAAAAATGGCTGGACACAGTAAATGGGCGAACATTAAGCACAGAAAAGGCAGACAAGACGCATTGCGTGGGAAAATATTCACACGTCTTGGAAAAGAAATTACGATTGCCTCTCGAGATGGCGGTGGCGATCCTGATATGAATCCACGACTAAGGCTGGCGGTCAAAATGGCAAAAGCTTCCTCGATGCCAAATGAAAATATCAAAAGAGCCATTGCCAAAGGAACAGGCCAGGGCGGTGCTGTCGCTGTGGAAGAAATTATATTCGAGGGTTATGCACCGGGAGGAATTGCGGTCGTTGTCGAAACAATGACCGATAACCGCAACCGAACCGTGAGCGAGGTTCGTTCAACATTTGCCAAAGCTAATGGAAGTCTAGGAGAAAATGGCTCGGTTATGTGGACTTTTGAGCGCAAAGGCACTATATCTATCAAAAATAATGGCAAATCCGAAGACGAACTAATGGAAGCAGTCTTGGAATCTGGGGGTGAAGACTTGGAATATGGTGAAGAATCTAGTCGAATTATTTGTGCCATGGCAGATTATGGAACGGTCACAACTTGGTTTGACGAAAATGGATTCGAGATGGAAGAATCGCAACTTGAGTATATTCCAAAAGAAAAACAAAACATTGAGGACATTCCAACGGCTAAAAAAGTATTGAAGTTTGTCGATAAAATGGAAGATTTAGGCGATGTGCAAAATGTTTTTGCAAATTTTCAGATTGATGATTCGATTGCCGATGAGCTGGACTAAGTCACTTTATGATATTTAAATTTAATTATTTCTAAGATGCTACGCAGAAAACAAAGCGACGGATGGAGCGATGAAAAAAAAGAAAAATCAAGGCATTTCAAACACACGAAGTGTGGACACACGAAGTGTGTGTTTGGGGGTTGATCCTGGTTCGGTTAATTGTGGGTGGGGTGCGGTCTGGAGCGATGGGAATAAATTTGAGTTGATCGAATATGGCGTGATTCATTTGGCAAAACAAGAAAAGGAAATTGCACCACGATTGAAAATCATTTTCGAAAGACTGTCTAGCAAAATCAAAGATATTCAACCAGATAGTTTTGCCATTGAGTCTGTATTCTTTGCAAAAAACGTGCAATCGCTTGTTAAACTTTCTCACGCTCGGGCGGCGGCAATCTTGAGTGCGTCCTCAAATGATGTCCCAGTGTTTGAATATTCGCCCAATTCAATCAAAAAAGCAGTCACCGGAAAAGGTAAAGCGTCCAAAGAGCAAGTTCAATTTATGGTAAAAACAATATTAAATATCAAAGAAACACATGATTATTTTGATGCGACCGACGGGCTTGCGGCTGCCATTTGCCATTTGATTAAGTCTGGATCTGATGCTCCAAAAGCTCAGAGCTGGGCTCAGTTTGTAAAAGACAATCCTGATAAAATACTCTAAAAATGCAAAAATACTCTTCATCATCGGCTCTGGGGCATTGGCTAGCTTTGTTGCTCATTGCAATTTTATTTGCCTTGGGTTTGCTTTCTCATGGATACTCGCCCGAAACTAAAAACCCAGACATTCTCCAATCTCATATTTTTCTTGGTATATTTTTTCTTGTCGTTTCGGTAGCCCGGCTTTGGTTTCGTTTTTCCACAAAAAAACCAAATGAGCTCGATACCGTCAATAAATCGCATAAAATATTAAAGAACAGCGTCCAATGGCTTCTGTACTTGTTTTCAATTCTTGTCCCATTGGCCGGTTTAAATATTATTTTATCGAGCGATGTTGATTTGGAAATAATTGAAAATCATCCCGAATTATTATTCTCCCAAGCCACCCAGCTTGCCCGGGAATATCATGAAATATTTGCCTTTGCTTTTCTATTTCTTATTGCTTTCCATTTGGCTGGAGTTGTGCTGCATATTGTGCGAACTAAAACTAATATTCTTAAAAGAATGTGGCCAGACGCTTAATGTTCATCAGCTCTTTGTGGCATGCGATTGTGGCTTAGTCTTGCCAGAGGTACTCGAAGAGGAAATGAGAAAGTGTTAGAATCACACCAGAGTATGCCAAAATTAATTTGAGATTATTTGAAATGAGCGAGAATTGATTGGAGTTGAATGCAAAAATTGTGCTTTCGACCGAAGGCATGATGATTGGCAAAATCATGGGGAATGCAAGGACTGGGAGCAGGGCATTTTTGGCAGAAGCAAATGTAATCACAGCAGAAAGCAATGTCAAAACTATTGCTATTGCGCTGCCACCGGCAAAAACTGTGAGACACATCATCAAAAGAGATGAGGGTTCGAAACCTGGCAGGATAAGCATGCAAATCCCAAGGCTAAGAAAATTTATCACATTGGCAATCAGCAAGTTGTAAAGCAGTTTGCCGTAATATACTTTGAGCGAACTTGTGCTAATTTTCAAGAATAATGTGGTCTTGCGTTCATCTTCTTGGACGAATGCTTTTGCCAGACCAGTCACTGAGGCAAAAAATATTATCAGCCAAAAGATTGCCGAAAGAGATGTCTTGGACAATTCTTTTCCAGTGCTGGCAAAATAAACTAAAATTACGGCGGTGAAGACAAAGAGCAAAAGTGCAGAAAGTGATGCTCTGAGGCGAAACTCAGATTTTAGATCCTTTATTGCAACTGCTAAATATCTCACCATCCCACCGGAATTTTAATTTCATAAGGTCGAGAAGACAAAGGAGGACGAAGCTCGCGCCGGAGTATCCAGGGGTTGAGTAACTTCACCTTATAATAGCTTGTACCATGAGACTTTGCCCAGCGGCTCAAATCCTTAATCCTAGTCTTTACCGTAATTGTCTTGTGCTTGTATGCTTTGTAATATTTATCCTTGCTCAAGTTAATACCATATTTACTATGATTTTCTAGCAAGTATTTGATGGCAACAATTCTGAAAATGTATCGTGATGTTTCGGAGTTTAAATGAAGATCGAAGTATTCTTCTTCGCTTTGAAAACGAAGATTAGACCGCAGGCCATTCTCACCCATATTATAGGCGGCGGCAGCCAGAGTCCAACGGCCAAAATCACGCTTTAAGAATTTGAGGTAGGCCGCAGCAGCTCTTGTGCTTTTTTCGGGATGCTTGCGTTCATCTACCCACTTGCTTATGTGCAAAGAATATTTCTTGCCAGTGCTTTTTATAAATTGCCAAAGTCCAACGGCTCCAGCCGAAGAACGTGACATGTAGAGTGCCGATTCGGCAACGCTGAGGTATTTAATGTCTTTTGGCAAGCCTTCTTCTTTTAGAATCCTCTCATACATTGGGAAATATCTTCGGCTACGTTTTAGGTAAAGCATGATCTGACCAGGTTGCTGCAATAGCAAGTAGAATTCACGCTCTAGCCTTTCTCTGATTATTGGGTCATCGAGAGGGATTTCCTCGCCACACCAAGACAGCTTGTCCGGTAATTTAAAATTACTCACAGCAGAAAAAGTATTTTCATCCTTTGACAAAAGGGAAATGTTCATCAAGAATAAGAAAACAAGCACTGACACAAAATATATATTTTTCATAAGAATCTAAATGTTAATAATTTCATCACATAATTGTATTTCACCCTCGTCATTGCTGGCCATAACGACGATCCCGCCCCGCTGACTCTGATCTTGTGCTAGCTTTATTGCAAACAGTTTTCCCGCCTCGTCGAGGTTAGTGCTTGGCTCGTCCATAAACAATATTTTTGGCATTGATAAAACCGACAAGATTAGCTTTGCCCTTTGCTTCATGCCTGAGGAATAATGCCTTAATAATTTTTTCCGAGAAGAGGAAATCGCCGAATCTTTTAATAATTTATTGAAATACTTTTCATCAAAGTGGAAATCTCCAAGACTCGAATATATCTTGGCGTGTTCTTCGATATTGAACTCCTCGTAGAGTCCCAAATAGGGGGCTGAAAAACCATAGTAATTATTTAATTTGTCTTTGCTTATCTTTTTCTCATTTACCCAGAACTCAACCCCACCAGCACTCGGGCTGAGAAATCCAGCCATTATGCCCATAAGCGTTGATTTCCCAGAGCCATTTGCACCAGATATTCCAAGAATACTGCCACCACTAATTGAAAAAGAAAGATCACGAAATAATGACCTGCCACCGTAGAAAGATTTAGACAATCCAAATCCTTTTAAACATATTGTCTCATTTTGAATCAATTATTATAAATTTTCGTTAATTTGACACCCTCAAGACGGCTAAGTTACACAAATAGAAGTTTAGTATGTAATCCTTGTATCATATTTAAAATTAATTTGACTAATAAACCTGGTAATAATGAATTTTCTGGGAGGGACGAAAGAGACAGCTCTTTGGGAAATAACACCATCAAGGCCGAAGGCAAGCCCTCACCTGATAAAACCAAACGCAAAAAACGCAAATGGTGGAAGACTCTATTGTTGGCTTTGCTTTTAATTGTGATCGCGGCTTTCATATCTTTTTTTTATTTTCATAAATCCGAATTTGTCCAAGAAATTATTAACCAAAAGATTGAAGGCTTGCTAGCCGGCGTAACTAATGCAGATTTTACTATTGGAAGAGTTGAATTTATTTCGGCAAATGAGATAGAAATTGAAAATGCTCTAATTTATTTGCGTGGAGATACGCTTGCCTACTGTGAGCTAGTTAAAGTAAAATATAATATTTGGAAAATGATTGATGGTGATATTGAAGTAGATTATTTGAAATTAGAAAAACCTCTTTTTAAATTAATAAAAGACAGAAAAGATTCTCTTTGGAATGTTGGAGTTGCATTTTCTTCTGGTGAGTTTAAGGAAGAAACACCGGGTTCTAGCAAAACCAAACTGAGGATAAATGTTGCTAGTCTGGTAATTAATGATGGGCGATTTGAGTTGCGTGATTCGCTAGAGATTTCTAAAGTTAAAAAAAATACTCACCATCACATGCAGTATTTTAATCTCGAAGCCCGAAACATCAACTCAAAGCTGAGTGCCGTCTATGATTTGGGGGATTCACTTCTTGCGGGTTCAATCTCTGGGATGGTACTAAAAGAAATGGGCAGTGGTCTGGACATAGAAATAAAAGGAGGATTTAGCTTTGACAAAGATGTTACCAGGGCAGAGAATTTATCTATTAAGATTGCAAGTGCTGAGGTGATAATCGGTGGGGTTTTTAATGATTATAATCCCCTGTATTCAATTTATTCTGATTATGAAAATGCAGGTGTTAATGGCAATATTTCACTCAGCAATGTAAATATTGGCGAGGTGGAGAAATTAGCCAATAATCACATTCCAATACTTGGCACCTATAATATTCAGAGCAAATTTAATGGTAAATTAAATAATATCAGCCATGATACTGAGATTCAATTTGGTGATAGTCATCTGGAGCTAAGAGGCAGTGTAGGAGATATGTTCACTAGCATTCAATATTCATTGGAAAACTCCACAGCCCATATTTTAGAAAGCGATATTAAGCGTTCATTAAAAGAGCTTGCCACCGGAACTATACCACGGTTTAAAAGTATTAAAATATCAAATCTCAGTGGGCGAGGAAATTTAGAGAAAATAGACTATTCTGTAAATCTGTCTGGTGTGATTGGAAATATTAAATCGATTGGATCTGTTATTTTTAGAGATAGTTTGGTGATTAATTCCACTTTGACAGCCAAGAGAATTAACTTGCAACACATTCCTCAACTGAATAAATTCAACACATCTTTGAATATTAATTCCACTT
>JAJRPT010000124.1 GCA_024280675.1 Bacteroidota bacterium | reverse complement strand
TACTTCCTTCAATAGAAAAAGCTATTATTTCCTCCGAACTTGGATTCAATCCCCAAAATGACGGGCAAATCATCAGAATTCCAATTCCCGCCCTAACCGAAGAGCGTAGGCTGGAATTTGTGAAAATGGCAAAAAGTTATTGCGAAGAGTCTAAGATTGCCATCAGAAATATCAGACGAGATTGCAACGACTCGCTCAAAAAAGCAGAGAAAGAAAAAGAACTGTCTGAGGATTTCCTAAAACAAGGTGAGGCTGAAGTCCAAGACATCACCAATAATTTTATTAAAAACATCGATAATTTATTTTCTGAAAAAGAAAAAGAATTGCTACAAAAATAAATTACTCTGAGTTAGATAAATTTCCTGTAGTCAATCACTTCCACTTTATCCCGCAACCAACACTGGGTATTTGCTGGATGCTAATGCCATTGCCCAGCAATAAATCCTCACACGCCGAGCGTAAATCCTTTCCGCTGGGGGTGATTCCATTTCCCGGGCGGGAGTCGTCGAATTGCCCGTGATAAACAAGGCGAAGCTCGTCATCATAGAGAAAGAATTCTGGTGTACACATAGCTCCATTAGCTCTTGCAACTTCTTGAGTTTCATCAAAAAGATATGGGAAGGTATAATCATTTTCCCTAGCATTCTCCGCCATCAGCTCAGGCGAATCATCGGGATAATTCTCCACATCGTTAGAGCTAATTGCAAGGGTGGAGATTCCTTTGCTCTGGAAATCTTTTGCAAAACCAGAAAGCGCGGCCGCAATATTGACAACATAAGGGCAATGATTGCAGATGAACATTATGAGCGTCCCCTTCATCCCTTTTGCCGAAGCTAGATTAATCATCTCACCATTTACCGTATTCTGCAAAGTAAAACCAGGTGCAAGCGAGCCTAATTTTTGCGATTGTGGGTTGCTTATTGCCATAAAATATCTCTCCATTAATTTCGTAATAGTCACTAACTCCAGAACGCTTAACTTATGGAAAAATATTGAAAACATTTATTATTTTTTTTCTTCTTGCAATTCCGCTCATCCAACTCAGTGTAGATTTATACTTCCTTCGATTTTTAAAGAAATTCGTCGCTAAATTTAATTATAATCCATCTTATGTCAGGGTTTATAAGACTTTAACCGTACTTTTCCTTCTCACATCATTTGGCGCAAATGCCTTCCGAACATTTGGAGATTTCCAGTATAATAATATTTTAATAATAATTTATGCAACACTTGGTATTTGGTATTACTCAAAGCTCATTTTATTGCCATTCTTTTTAGGATTTGATATTTTTAAATTATCAAAAATAATATATGATAAATTTAATAAAAAAGAGGAAAAGATTCCTGTTGTAGAGGAAAATACGAATGTTTCTCGAAGAAATTTCCTTGAAGGAGCAGGGATAATTACCGCTGGCATTCCTTTTTTGATAGTGGCTAACTCAACTTTGAATACGGTGAGAAATGTCAGGGTTATTCCCGTCACTGTGCCGGTTCATAATTTGCCTGCTGGCTTTGAGGGCTTCACCATCGCACAACTCTCCGACATCCACTTTGGTTCTTTCTATGACAGCGGCATTTTGAATCGCTGTATTTTATTATTGGACAGGCTCAATCCCGATATTCTTACAATTACTGGTGATTTCGTCAATTTTAATCCAAAGGAAATGGAGGACTTCTATACCGAGTACAAAAAACTTAAAGCTCGAAAGGGAGTGTTTGCCTGTCTTGGAAACCACGACCATTACATGAGTGATTCAGAGCGAGGCGATCTTAGAGGAATAATTTCGAGTGGGTCGGTTCTTCTCAATAACCAATCGGCAATCATTGAAAATCGTGGTGATTATATTAATATTGCAGGCGTGGACAACTCAAGCAAAGGGCAAGACTTTGCTGATTTCCCATTAATGCTCAGCCAAAAAGATCCGATGTTGAAAAGTATTTTGCTTTGTCATAATCCAAGAAATTGGGACAAGTACATTCGGGGAAAAACAGACATTGAACTCACTCTCTCAGGACACACACATGGCACTCAGGTTGCCATAGAATCTTTTGGACTCAAGCTCAGCCCTGCTGGACTGATTTACAAACAATGGGCTGGGCTTCATAGCCATGGCAATCAACATCTTTATGTGAACCGTGGCTTGGGAACTGTCGGCCCTCCGATGAGAATTGGAATCCCACCCGAAATCACTTTGATTACGCTAAAAAAAGCAGTTAGCCACGTGTAATTATTTGTTTATAAAAGAATTGTCTGGACTTCTGCCAAAAGATTTATCTAAATCCGGAATACTCATCTCCAGTACGACAGGCCTTCCATGCGGGCAGACCGATGGAGTTTGGCAGTTCATCAAATCCCGATGGAGTTGTTCCATTTCCCAAAGAGAAAGTTTCTGCCCAGATTTAATTGATTTTCGGCAAGCAAAACTAGCTGCAATATTATCCCGCCTCAGTGTTGGATTTATAGTTTTATATTCTGAATAATTATCCAATATTTCTTTGAATTCATCCTCGGCATTCCCAGATTTTAAATCCAGCGGAATTGAGCTGATGACAAGCGAATCGCCTTCTTTAAAGATAAACCCAAGTTTCTCAAGCTCAGATTTTATTTCATCAAAACATGAGCTCTCGCTCTGGTTCAACTCTAATTCAACAGGAAATAGTAGCTTTTGAGATTGGGCAAATTCTTTTTCCAAGACAGAAAGTGCTCGCTCATAATTTATTCTTTCGTGGGCATTGTGTTGGTCAATAATTAGCACACCTTTTTCTGTGTGCGTAAAAATATATTTGTTGTGCAACTGCCAGAATTTTATTTCTTGAGAATCTGTATAGGCTTTATCTTCTGGATTCCCTTCCTCGGCTCTTGAATAAATCTCATCGAAAGCCATTCTTTGAGAGATGTTTGCTTTGTTCTGGTAATTTCTTTCTTGTTGTCCAGAAGATTTAGCCCTCCCGTAGGAGAATTTATTTCCTATTATCTCACCAGTATTTTTATTGACAAATTGCTCTTGCCCGCCAGCAAATTTATCGTTCCCAATTTTTTTCTGATATTCAAAAGAATCGCTTGCCTCCATTTGCAAACTGAGATTATTCTCTTGGAGTGATTTCTTGATTGCATTTCTGAGGCTATTGTATACAAACCTATCATCGGAGAACTTGACTTCATGCTTTTGCGGGTGTACATTTATATCAATGCTAGATGGGTCAATCTCCAGCATTATGACAAACTGAGGGTGTTGTTTTGCTCCAAGAAGTGGTCCGTAACTTGAAAACACGGCATGCGAGAGGGATTTATTCTTGATTGGTCGCCCGTTGAGAAAAAGAAACTGCCCAGATTTGCTAGCCTTTGCAATCGTGGGTTTGCCGGCAAAACCATAGATATTTATCATCTCATCTTCGAGCGAAAGCTCAAGCATATTGTCACAGACCTTCTTCCCAAGAACGGCTCTAATTCTTTCCCTCAGAATTGATGGCTTAATGTTGAAGATAGTCTTTTTGCCATCTCCAAAAAAGAATTTAACTTCTGGATTGGCAAGTGCAAAACCAATCATGGTCTGGTTTAGCAGACGAAACTCCGAGGGGTCTGATTTGAGGAATTTCCTGCGGGCTGGCACGTTAAAAAACAGATTTCTAACAAAGATCTGAGTCCCAAAAGGACATTCAATCGGGATGATTGCTATCTCTGAATTTGGCTCGGAGAGCAGTTGCCAACCGTGAGAGTGATTGCCTGCGGTTCGGGTTCGTATCTCAAGTTTAGCAACAGAGGAAATGGATGCTAGTGCCTCACCTCTGAAGCCAAAGCTGGAAATTGCGTGAAGATCGTCTTGGGTGTAGACCTTCGATGTTGCGTGGCGACGAGTAGACAGCTCAAGGTCGTGACGGCTCATCCCACACCCATTGTCGGAGATATGGATAAGCCCTTTGCCTGTGTCATTTATGGTCACCTCAATCTCACCGGCACCCGCATCGAGCGAGTTTTCCACCAATTCTTTGACAACCGATTCGGGACGCTGAACCACCTCGCCTGCTGCAATTTGGTTGGCAATAAAGTCTGGTAATATTTTTATTTCGCCACTTGTATCCATCTAGCAAAATAACATATTTGATTGGATAAATATATTTTTATTTTACATCTTTCTCAGTGCAAATTGTTAAATTTGTACTTGCGTAAGAATTAACTATATTTAACTAAAGGGCAATGATTATGTTTAAAATATTTTCTGCCGTATTTGTTTTTTTGTTTATGCTTTTATTCTATCAAGCGACTCTTTCCCAGCTCTACAATCCAGAAAGTATAGTCTATGACGGCAAAAGAGATCAGTTCTACATCAGCAATATTGGAACAAAATCAATTTTAAAAAGCACGGATGCTCAGTCTTTTTCTAGCATGTTTTCCACAGACCTAAGCCAACCAAAAGCAATCATCGCTTCAAGCCAGGATTTGTTCCTTGTAGCAGATCTTGATAGAATCGAGGTTTTCTCCGCCGAATCAAACACTTGGGTTTACGGCGAAGCCATCGCCGGTGCCTCCAATCTAAACGGTCTGGCTTTGCTGGGTTCAAATGTTTATATGACAGATACTGACGAAAATAAGCTCTTTAGAATGTACAACTATGTACCTTTTTCGCCTGTGGAAATCCAAGCAAATGGAGTGAATAAACCAAATGGAATTACGGCTGTTGGAGACAAATTATATTTTGTTACATTCGAGACAAATGGCAAAATATTCTCTATTGACCCAAACAATGACTATGCCGTAACTCTCTTGAAGGAAACCAGTTACGATTTGCTCGACGGTATTGCAGTGGATTCGGAGGGAAATATTTACATCTCTTCTTGGGGAAGTGTTGGCATTGCTGCAGGTTCGATAATTAAATTCGGACCCGATCTCTTTGGCAGTGGAACGATTGTCCTTGATAATCTTTCAGGTCCAGCCGATATTTATTATCATTTGTCCGACAATAATCTCTATATCCCGGAAATGCTTACTAGCAAAATTACCAAGCTAGAC
>JAJRPT010000123.1 GCA_024280675.1 Bacteroidota bacterium | reverse complement strand
AGATTGGGCAAAAAGGAGATAGAGTTCGACAAGCTGTCGAGTGATTTCCTCTTTAGCGAAAGCTCTATAATATCTTCTGTATTCTGCGAAGAATTGATTATATCATTGATTGCTTCTTGAGAAGAAACTGAGGATTTAGAAAATAAAATAATAAAAACGAGTAAAGTAATTTTCATTTTAGAAAAGTGTTTTTGATACCAAAGAATTAGTTAATGTGATTTGAGTCCGCCGCTGGCAAATCTCTTCTCAACTATTTTAGAAAGTTTAACAAAAGGGAGTCCGATGAGAAGGTAGATGATGGCAACCAGAATTCCAATCCCAACATAATCATAATATGTGGAGGCAAGCTGACCATATACTTTCGTGAGTTCAACCATCGTAATAACAGACACAAGTGAAGAGTCTTTCAAAAGTGCTATGAAATCGTTAGTTACTGGAGGCACGACAATTCTCACAGCTTGTGGCACAATTATATGGCGAAGGGCTTGTATACGGCTCATTCCCAAAGATATAGCCGCTTCCATCTGCCCACGAGGCACTGCCATGAGTCCTGCACGGTAGAGTTCGGCTTCGTATGCAGCGTAATTTAATCCCAGACCAATTATTGCCGCCGTCATTGGATTGAACTTAATCCCGATTGAAGGAAGTGCGTAGAAAATAAAAAATAACTGGATTAGCAGAGGCGTTCCCCTAATTATTTCAATGAAAAGACTAACTAGTTTGGCAATAGGGCGTGGAGCATAAATCCTAATCAGTGCTAGGAGTAATCCAAGAATAATTGCTACTATCATAGAAACAACACTGAGCAATACCGTCATCACTGCGGCTTCTCCTAGCATTGGCAAAAAGCTGATGTATCTTTTGATATAATCACTGGTCGTCATCTCAATTCCTTGAATGGCAAGGAAATCGGTGAAATTATTTGGTTTAACTCTGGATTCTGCGTGATCATCAAAATACATTGCCATCAGCTCATTCCACATATTCCAAGAGTCATATATCTGACGCAAAGAGCCATCATTCTTCATCTTTGAAATAGCTTTATCAATTTTTTGCTTTAGCTCATTATTTCCTTTTTTCATCACTATGCCATAAATCACTTCGCCGATTGGACCTCCCACAAGCTGCAACTCATCATTCCAAGAAGCGTAATAGAGTGCTACAGGCTGGTCGATTAAAACGGCATCCAGTCGTCCATTTTTGAGGTCTTCATAGGAATTTACTTCGGAGTCATAGGTTTTGACATCGATCCCGCCTGCTTCCCGAAGAATCTTCTCGGCAAGTGTGGCACCAAGTGTCCCAGCTTTTTTGCCTTTGAGATCATCAAGGGTTTTAATGTCATCAACCCCGGCACGAACCACCATTTGTTGATAAGTGATATAATATGGAATTGAAAAATTGACTGCTTGTTTATGCTCAGGAGTGATTTCCAAACCATTGATTGCAATGTCGTAATCTCCCCTATCAATCCCAGGAATAAGTCCATCCCATTGATTTTGCACAAATTGGGTTTCATAGCCAATCTCTTTTGCTATGGCATTAATAATATCGACTTCAAATCCGATTAATGTTGTGGGATCTCTGGGATTTTGAAAAACAAATGGTGCACCACTCTCAGCATCAGCAGCCCAACGAAGAACTGGCTTCTGTTCAGCACTTAATACTAATGCTGAAAAAAATAGAGCTAATATAATTATTGTTTTTCTTTTCATAAAAAATAATCTAGCTTAGGTGATTTAAGTGTGTAATACATTTAAATAATCTCTGGTTCTTTGGTCTTGAGGATTTTCAAACATTTTCTCAGGTCGGCCCTGTTCAATTATTTTTCCCTCGTGCATATAAACAACGTAATCGCTGGCATTGCGAGCAAAGTACATTGAGTGGGTCACCACAATTTGGCTCATGCCCTCTTTGTTTAGTTGCTGCATAACATTTGTCACTTCGTCTACCAACTCTGGGTCGAGCGAAGAAGTTGGCTCGTCATAGAGTAAAACTTGAGGATTCATAGCAAGGGCTCGCGCGATGGCAACTCTTTGTTTTTGCCCACCTGAGACTTGATGTGGCATACGAAAAGCGAACTTCTCTAGCCCTACTTTCTCCAACATTGTGACCGCAATATGTTCTGCTTCGTCTTTTGGAGTATTTTTAATTATCATTTGTGGCTTCGATACATTTGCAAGAATATTCATGTGTGGAAAAAGATTAAATCCTTGGAAAACCATACCCACCCGGTAACGAAGCTCAAGTGCTTTGACTTGGAAATCCTCGTCAATAGATGTAACTTTTTCGTATCCATGAAATGGCATTGAAATGTTTGTTCGTATCTTTGAGACCCTCCGGCTGACCTTAATTATGTCTTCGAGCGAGTCTGCTTCCCTCGATAGTGAAATCCCAGCAATTTTAATCGAACCTCTGTCCATTATCTCGAGACAATTCAAGCAACGGAGAAATGTAGTTTTGCCACAACCAGACCTTCCGATAATAGAAATAAGATTTCCTTTCCTAGCCTGAAAGTCAATACCTTGCAAGATATGGTTAGTTCCAAAGTATTTATGCAAGCCTCGTACGTCTACTATATTTTCTTTGTTCCCAGTCATAGGATTTAGTTAATTAATGAACTCATTTTGTAAGCACTCCAACCCACTAATCTATGAAAGTAATACCTTAGAACAAAGTATTAGTAAGTGATTGACTATTAAATATTAATATTATTTAATCTTTCTCGCTAGCATTGAATGGAATGTAGCTTTCGAGTGTAAAGCTTTGAGTGATGAAGTGATAGCCCGAGACTTTGGATCCATCAGGATTGTGAACTGTTAGCACCTGCTCGACCGTGGAGTAGAAATGAACTGGTATGTGCAAATCCTTACTAATATCGAGAAGACCAAATCCATTTGTCCTGCTTGTTATATGAACATTAGTGGATGTGGATTCAAGTTTGTAGCTGCCTTGCCCTGTTCTAATAAATTCCAAGCGGTTGCAACTCTGCCCCAGTGTATCGATGTCGTTTTGGAACCGGTAGAGTGAAGTGTAGTTATAGAGTGGGAATGGCACTCCATTTTCTGGCAACTCATCATTGACTTTGACATTCCAATTTTTCCCCGCCTCGTCACAATAGGTGCCGATGTCAAAGAAAAGTGTAGGAGCAAATGCTCCCCCTGGAGTGAGTGCGGCGGTCAAAGAGTCATCAACTCCAAAGCTATATCTTTTTCCCGCTCCATCAATCACTAAGTGAATACTTCGCCCAAGCCATGGTGAAGTGTTTCTTTCGATATCTCGCAAGTCACCTTTGGACTCTTTCCCATAATAATCGGTCATGGTTCTGCCAATATGATAACGACCAAATTTGTCTAGGGAATCGACAACAAATACAATTTTTTCGTATCTTGTTCGGTATAAAGGTGTGTCGAAATTGATTGAAAGGCTGTCGGACGCTTCGACTCGGTAGATTAAAGTATCACCAGCAGAAAATTCATAAAACACACATATTGTGTCATTTATAAAAGTTTCTTGTCCTGCTCGTGATTTGAAATGCTCCATCACTCTGGGGTCTATTCCGCCTTGAGCCAATGAGCCATAAATTAAGACAATGTTGATAATAAATACTAGGATATAATACATTTTCAAACCTTTTTTTCCACTTTAATCTTTTATCTACTTTATTTTATCTAATTTTAGAATTAACTGTGTGCAATTTAAAACAAATTCTTGTAATTATTTTTCAATATGAGATTTAAACATTTTTATATATTCATTTTTATTATACTTCTTTGCTCCTTGAATAACTCTAAGGCAAGCGATAGTATATTTACAAAAGCAGCACAGATGATTAGTTCCGAAAGGGTGGGTGCAGAAATATTTCCTTTTGCAAACAGCTTATTGCAAGACCAAACACTCAGGAATGTAGATGTTAGAGTTTTCGACAACGGAAAAGAAGTTGAGAATCTTGAACTACTAAACCCAGCTCAAAGCCCTAGAGAAGACATCTCACTTCTGGTTTTAATTGACCTTGCTTCATTTGTATTGGAGGAAGACTCTACGCTTCTTTTGGAAATTGGGCTTACACTCGACAAGATAGCAACAGAGTTTATTGGGACAAATTCAGAGTTTGCACTCATGAGCTATGATGACAAATGTTATTTAAATGTAGATTTTACCACCAGAAAAGATATTTTTAGCACGAACATATTAAATTTAGATTATTCATTTCACTCCAGAGTTGATACCGCATTTTGGGCAGAAATGATAAGTCCAAAACTGATCCTCGAGCAAGCAAAGAATGAAAAAATATGTTTACTCATCACCAAAAGTGATGAAACAATATTTAGTAAAGAACAGATAATTAACGATTTCACCCAAGCAAACATTGAACTTATCACCGCCCGTATTGGAAATTATACCAATACAGATTTAGCTGATATTTCCTTGGCTACAGGTGGTGAATATGTCGGCATTAATCCAACGACACAGTCTTTCTCTGAATTTGATGGACTCATCCATACTTATCTCAAAGGTATGAAACCAGCAATTATTTCCTGGGATGCGAGTCGTGATTGTGAAAATCTTCACCACTGTTTAATCGAGTTAAAAGGGCAAAACATTGACGGGACTTTTTCATACGATTTCCCAGATTCATTAATGCCAAGTCTGGAAGTTAATCCTGAGAACAAGGATTTTTTCAGCATAATTCCTCACATGATTGCTCCAAATAATAGCGATAGCATTGATTTTGTTTTGACTGCAAAGAATTATGAAATCACTATTTCTGACATTCGCCTCTCCAATAATTATGATGGAGTTTTTGAATTAAGAGGGGAAATAGATGCCGGCGATACCAACCCTTTAATCTTACAAAAAGGAGACTTCCACCAGCTCAGATTAATTTACAAGCCACTTGATTCTGCTATTGTTTTCACGAGGATATTAATAGAGTCAAGTGATTGTTTTAATAGCGAAATAAAGATTACGGGCGGATTTCCAAACAAGCCACCGGGCGAAAGTACGGTCGAGATACTGAAGCCAAATTGTGGTGAAAAGTTGATTGTTGGTCAGACATTTGATGTGAAATGGACTGGCTTGCTCAAAGAAGATGTAATCCAACTTGATTACTCGCTCGACAATCAAGAGACTTGGAATCAACTGGCAAAGAATACTAGCAACTTATCATATGCTTGGGAAGTACCTGACAGCCCATCGACGGAATGTTTTATTCGTGCAATTCAGCTTTGGCCCAACAATATTGGTGAAACTTTTGACTTCCCTCATTTTGGACCCGACAGTGCCTACCACGTAAACACTGCCCAATTTAGTTCTGGAGGAGACTTTTTTGTAACCGCTGCCGAAGATGGGATAGTGAGAATATGGGACCCAAACTTGCGTAAATTAGTTATAGAATTGACCGAACATACAGAGACGGCAACTTATGCTGAGTTTTCACCAGACAGCAAAATGGTTCTCTCGTGTTCTTTTGATGGGAAGATTATCCTTTGGAATACTGACAAAGCAAGCCAGGACTTTGGCAAAATAATTAGGGTATACTCAGAAAGCGGAACAAAAATATATTCTGCCAAATTCAGCCCTGACAATAAAAGAATAATAGCTGGTGGAAACAATAAAAAATTAATTATATACTCTGCTGAGGCGAATGAAATTCTCCACCAAAAAGATGTAGCCGAGAGTAAAATTTCTTGGGTAGATTATTCGCCCGACAGTAGTTATTATGCTTTTGGTGGGAATCAAGGCATTGTCAGAATGTATGATGTCAATACAAATCAATTAGTTAGAGAATTTGATACTCGTTCAAATGTTGAGTTTCATAAATACGTAAGCCACATCAATTTTAGCCCAGACAGCAAGCTTCTCTCAACAATTAATGATTTGAGAAAAGAGGTAAGACTCTGGGATATTGAAACTGGTGATTCGCTACTTAGCTTCTATCAACCACCACACTTGAAGGATATTGATTTTGCAGAACTTGACGTTCCAGCCTATACTAGCTTTGTTTTTGACGAGTCTGGCAATAAGTTTATGATGACTTCTGGTAGCCATGAATCAATCAAATGGAATCTTGATGAGGAAAGTGAAGAATGGAAATATGGTGATTCTATAGAGAGTTTTAAAGAACATGAATTGAAGGTAACAAGTGTTGAATTTAATTTTGATGGATTCCAAGTTCTGACCGCTTCTTGGGACGGTTATGCTAAAGTTTGGAACCTAGAAGATAGAGCATTGCAGTCCGATGTCAGTGATTGTGCATTTAGTATTCTTCGCTCTGAAGTCTCGGCCGATGATATTGATTTGGGTGAGCATATTTTGGGTTTTCCTTCTATTACAAAAGTTGAAAATCATGTAATAAACCAGTCTGGAGCAGAATTTCCAATATTTCACATGATAGTCACGGGGGCAAACCGTGATGAGTTTAAGATATTGAACCATGAGGAAAGCTTTGTCATGGGTGAGGATGCTAGACTTGATCTTGAGATTATGTTCACTCCAAGTCAGCTTGGCAGGCGAAATGCAATTGTCGAAATTGCACATTACCAAGACACTATTTCCTTTGAGATAAGTGCAATGTCCGTTTCTCCAGATTTGTATATAGACAATAAATTCTTGATTTTCGATACAACCGAACTTGGCGAGACAAGTCTTTTGCCCTTGTCATCACTTTGGGAAAATTCTGGTCTTGAGGACATTGCAGTGGACTCAGTCAAAATCACTTCGTTCAGTCCTAAACCATTTAAGTTGTTGAGCAACATAGAAGATACCTCACTTACTTTACAAAATGTTTTCGAATCAGAATTAAGATTTGATCCCGACTATATTGGATTCTACAACGCAGCTCTTAGGATTTATTCTTCTTCTGAATCCTCCTATGACAAGATTTTACTAATCGCAAATGCTGTTGAACCAAGGATTGATACTCTAACACTGTCTATTGGATCATCCGAAGGAAAGGTTGGTGAAAAAATCACCGCAAATCTCGAGCTAAAAAATATTTCAAGCCTAGGAATTCAAGACGGGATTGAAGGGGTTGATTTCAAATTATCTTTTAATTATTCCATGCTCGAACCACTTTTTGAATTTGATAAATCCGAGCTAAACGGAACGGTTCGCACTTTAACTTTATCCAGAAATTTGCCTGAATCAGTTAGAAATGGCGAGAAGTCAGACGCTTTGCTAAGTGAGTTGGGGTTTTTAGTTGCACTTGGCAATGATACTTTAACTTCACTGTCGATAAGCGAAATAAAGCCTATCGGTATGGGGAAGATATTCATTAACCACGAAGATGGCAACTTTTCGCTCATTGGAAAAATCCATGATAATGGAAATAAATTATTGCATGATATGGGTCTTTCCACCTTTAGCCATTATCCAAACCCCAGCAATAATAGTTCTGTCTTAAAATTTACAATGGCAGAATATTTGCGTGTGAAAATTACTCTAAGTGACTCAAGAGGTGCTTTTGTTTCTCAGATTACCGACAAATATTTTGATAAGGGCGAGTATGAAATTGATATTGGCACAGAGAAACTAGCCACTGGAACCTATTATTGCACCATCAAAACAGCACTTGGCGAAACAACTAAGAAAATAATTGTAAGCGGAAAATAAAATGATAAGAACTCCCAGAGGCACAAAAGATATTCTGCCAAGCGATATGAAAAAATGGAATTTTATTGAGCAGAAGTTCGCAGAGACCTGTAAATTATTTTCTTATAAAGAGATACGCACGCCCATTTTTGAGAACACCGAAGTATTCTCTGGTGGTGTGGGCGAAGGCACTGATATTGTTGGAAAGGAAATGTACACCTTCGACGACCGTGGTGGCAACCAAATGACATTGCGTCCAGAGATGACAGCGTCCTTGGTCCGTTCAGCTATCGAGCATAATTTAATGGATACAGGAGTTCAGCGGCTCTGGTATTACGGACCTTTTTTTCGATATGAAAGGCCACAAAAAGGTCGCCAAAGGCAATTCCATCAATTTGGTGCAGAGCTTCTTGGTTCTGCCTCTCCAATGGCTGATATTGAAATTATTTCTCTTTGTACACAGCTCATAAGCTCTTGTGGAATAAGGAATTATAAGCTGTTACTTAATAGTCTTGGAAATAAAAGTTCCCGTGCTAAATACCTGTCAAATTTAAAAGACTACCTCAAGGATAATCGTGACAATCTGTCTGAGGTTTCCCAGACCAGGTTAGAGCAAAATCCATTGCGAATACTTGATTCAAAATCTCCAGATGACAGGAAAATCATAGATTCAGCCCCACTGTTAATTAATTTTCTGGACGACAAAAGCAGTGATCACTTTGCAAAAGTAAAAGAACTTCTTAGCACAATTAATATCAATTATGAAGTTGAGCCAAAGCTGGTTCGTGGTCTTGATTATTACTCGCACACAGTATTTGAATTCCAATCCACGTCACTGGGTGCCCAAGACGCTTTTGGTGGTGGCGGAAGATACAACGAATTATTTGAACAATTAGGTGGCAAAAATGTACCTGCCGTTGGCTTTGCAATGGGTGCCGAAAGGCTTTTATTAATTTTAGAGTCTCTTGGCAAATTGCCAAAAGATGAAGAATGTATAGATATTTACATTATCTCTGCTGATAAAAATATTGAGGATATAATCTGCAAGACAAGGGATTATCTGCTCTCTGAGAATATTTCCACTCTCTGCGATATTAACTCACGTTCTTTCAAAGCTCAGTTCAAAGAAGCAAATAAACTAAATGCTAAATGGGTACTAATAATTGGCACAAATGAAATTGAGAGTGGCAAATTTACGCTGAAAAATATGCAGACATCCGAACAAATTGAAATCCTAATAAGCGAAATCCCATCCTATATTAACAAACTTTAACCACAGATGAACAAAGAAAACATTCTCTATAAAAGCTGGGCATTGAGATCTCTTCCCGCTGCTGTAGCTGTTTTGCTTATGATTGCACTGGTTATCTTTATTAACATCATATCCTCTGAACTGATTCGGAAAGAGCAAGAGATGATAAGAACCAGTGCGGCACTCTATCAATCAATTTCCTCAAACATCAAAAATTCCAATGGTGATGACCTAGAATTGTTTGACCTTCTCGAAGAGATTAACTCTAATATCTCATTTCCTGTCATCACCAGCGACGCTTTCGATGAAGCTAATTATCCATATTCCACAAACTCACTCAATATTGCTTTGGATTCTAGTCTGAGTAAAGAAAAACAAAGAAATATTATGAAGGGGAAATTAGAGAAAATGAAATCTCAATACATGCCCGTTTTGGTTTACGGACCAGATGAACAAGTCTTGATGAAATTATATTATTCTACTTCAACACTTATTGATTTTTTGCGATATTTCCCAATAATTGCCCTTGTCGTAATAATTATCCTAGCTGTTTCCAGCTATAAAATATTTAAAAACCTAAGAGATGCCCAAGAGAATTTAGTCTGGGTTGGGATGAGCAAAGAAGCAGCTCACCAGCTTGGAACTCCGCTTTCGTCTCTTTTGGCATGGCTCGAAATTCTCAAAGAGCAAATAAAGAATCCAGAATCTGAGCAAGCTATTAAAGAGATTGAAAATGACTTGCAAAGAATTAATATTGTGGTCGAGAGATTCTCTAAAATTGGTTCGAAGCCTTCGCTTAATTCTCTTGATATAAAAGAAATTATAAAAGAGATAGCCCAGTATTTTTCTACACGCATGCCAACATTGGGCAAAAAAATAGAAATCAAATTAGTGTTGCCACAAGAAAATGTTTTTGCTCAAGCCAATGGCGAATTGTTTACCTGGGTAATTGAAAATCTTATTAAAAATGCAGCAGATGCCATTGAACAAAAAACTGGGCTAATCACCATTACTTTGAGAAATAGCGGGAACATATTAATCATCCAAGTCCAAGATAATGGAAAGGGCATTGCCCATAAATTGCAAAAAAGAATATTTGAGCCAGGGTTTTCTACAAAAAAAAGAGGTTGGGGGCTAGGGCTGAGTCTTTGTAAAAGAATAATCGAAGATTATCATAAAGGCAAAATATTTGTCAGAGAAAGTAAAGTGAATTTAGGAACGGTATTCGAAATTCATTTGGAAAGGAAATTCTGAGAAAGTTAAAAATATATCCTTATTTTCGTGATTGTAATTATGTTAAACTAAAAATAAATGAGCAATGGGAAATAATATTTTAGTGACTGGTGGTGCAGGGTTTATTGGATCTAATTTTCTTCGGGACAGGCTTGCAAGTCCGTCTGGCGATACATTTATTAATCTTGATACAATTACTTATGCTGGAAATCTTGAAAATCTCAAAGAGGTATCAGAGAAAGAAAATTATTTTTTTGAGAAGGTCAATATCGAAGATGAAACTAAGGTTGAATCTGTTTGCAAAAAATATAAAATTAATGGCATAATTAATTTTGCTGCCGAATCGCACGTAGACCGCTCCATCTCTGATTCCAAGCCATTTATAAATACAAATGTGCTTGGTACATTGAATTTGCTGGAGATTGCCAGAAGGCTTAATATTGATAATTTCCTTCAAGTTTCGACCGATGAGGTCTATGGTTCGCTTGGCAAGACTGGTGCTTTTGCCGAAAATTCACAGATTCAACCAAACTCTCCTTATTCTGCATCCAAGGCATCGGCCGATCACCTTGTTCATTCTTTTGGACACACCTATGGGATGAACGTCAAAATCACACGTTGCTCAAATAATTATGGACCATATCAATTTCCAGAGAAATTAATCCCACTGATGATTAATAACGCATTGGAAGATAAAGACTTGCCCGTTTATGGTGATGGCAAGAATGTTCGTGATTGGTTGTATGTCTCAGACCATTGTGACGGAATCTGGGAAGTTTTTTTAAATGGAAACTCAGGCGAAGTTTATAATATTGGTGGTGATTGCGAAAAACAAAATATTGAAATTGTTGAATTATTATTGGATATGATTGGAAAGCCAAAATCTTTAATCAAGTACGTAAAAGACAGGCCTGGTCACGATGAACGCTATGCCATTGACAATTCTAAAATCACTTCCGAGCTGAATTGGAAGCCAAAAATTAGTTTTTCTGATGGAATTAAAATGACACTCGATTGGTATCTCAATAACAAATCGTGGTCTAATAACGTTAGATCAGGTGCGTATTTGGAATTTTATGAAAAATGGTATGGTGGTCTAGCAAAATAATTATGAATAGAAAAAAAGTAATATCTGTAGTTGGAGCCAGACCAAACTTTATGAAAGTTGCACCTATCGACAGGGCATTTTCTGAGTATGCGCCCGATATTGAGCATATTATTGTCCACACTGGGCAACATTATGACAATAATATGTCAGGTTCTTTCTTTCAAGATTTAGAGATGCCAAATCCTAAATATTTCCTAGGAGTTGGGTCTGGCTCACATTCTGAGCAAACGGCAAAGGTGATGGTAGCCTTTGAGAAGATTTTAACCAAGGAAATGCCCAACTTGGTAATTGTAGTTGGTGATGTAAATTCCACGATTGCGTGTACACTTGCGGCTGTGAAGATGCACGTCAAAGTTGCTCATGTCGAGTCTGGGCTTCGTTCTTTCGACCGCACTATGCCCGAGGAAATTAACAGAATGGCTACCGATGCTATTTGTGATTATTGTTTTGTCACAGAAAAAGCTGGAGAAAAACATCTCAGAGAAAGTAATTTTCCAGAAGAAAAGATATTCTTTGTTGGAAACACAATGATCGACTCTCAGCTCTACTCACTGGGAAAGATTAATAATGACATTTTGCTCAGATATAATTTAGAAAGCCATAACTATGCTCTTTTGACCATTCACCGTCCATCAAATGTTGATGGCAAAGAAAGCCTAGCCATGCTAGTTGATGTTTTTTCTGAGATGGCAAAAAAGATAAGATTAGTCTTCCCCATCCACCCACGCACATTGAAGAATTTGGAAAAGTTTGATTTGCTAGATAAATTTAATTCAATTGGCAATATTGTTAAAACCGAACCAGCCAGCTATTTGGATTTTCTTTCCCTTATGAAACATTCTAAATTAGTCATCACTGATTCTGGTGGAATCCAAGAAGAAACTACCGCCCTTGGTGTGCCATGCTTAACTCTGAGAGAAAATACAGAGCGTCCATCCACTATCGAAATTGGAACTAATCAACTGGTAAAGCTCGACAATAATGCCATAATTTCTACTGTGGATGATATTCTTGCTAATAAAATAAAAGTGGGTTCGGTTCCTCCGCTCTGGGATGGGCAAGCCTCCAAACGAATTGTAAATATAATAAATGAGTTGATATGAAATTGAAAATAATTTTAATAATTCTATTTGTCTCACACTTAACTTTGCTTAGCCAATTCTCAGATATGGATCAGTTTGGCGGGGCGAAGATGTTTGAGTCTAAAATAAAAAACAAACTCAAAGCAAGTTCTATTTCAGATTTTTCTGATATGGTCAATGCAAATGATTT
>JAJRPT010000122.1 GCA_024280675.1 Bacteroidota bacterium | reverse complement strand
GGCGAGCTTTGATGTTTGCCAGTCGCTTTCTGGGTTGATGGTTTTACGAACTGGGTTCTGGCTTTGAATCTGCGCGAAGAACACCAGAGCGTTCGTATTTTTTCCCAGAACCGTTTTATCGCACGGTCAATCGATTCAATCTAACAAAAATGAGCTAACTAATTATTTGCGTCTTTTTGCATTTTGTACTGGCGGCGGCGAGCTTTGATGTTTGCCAGACGCTTTTCGATTGATGGTTTTACGAACTGGGTTCTGGCTTTGAATTCACGAAGAACACCAGAGCGTTCGTATTTTTTCTTGAACCGTTTTATCGCACGGTCAATCGATTCATTATTTTGTAAGGTTACGCCTATCAAATGGATGTCTCCTGATTAAAATGTTAAGTTTGGTAATTTTCAATTAATTTCTTTTCATTATTCTTCTCGAACTGGACAAGGATAGAGTGTCCGCCATTCGAGGTGATTTCTTTGGCACGCACTATCCCAACATCCTCCCATACGGAGTGGTAGATTACGTCTCCGACTTTGTATTCATTGGCTGGAGCGTACTGGAGTGCATCTTCTTTGTTGATATGCACTACGGCTTTTGACTTATCAATTTCTGCGTCAATGGCATCAAGATTAACAAGTTGCGAGTGTCTGGAGCGAGTACATCTAGCCCATTGTTGGCGACCGCTATCGGTTTCGACCGGCTCGCCAATTAGTTCATGTTTAGTTTCTTTCATTAGAAAAGGGGAATACAGTGTAATGTATTTCGCCCTTCTGGTCCTTTTCTTTGCCATTGGCATTCCTTGTATTAGAAAAGAGGAGAAAATTCGGATTACAAAAATAGGGAAATGTTGGTCTAAATGCAAATATTTTTAATAATTTTATTTATTTTATTATTGAGTTAATGATAAGCTCTAATTTTATTCCACGTGACGCTTTGACAAGAACAATGTCCTTTGGCAAAAGAGTTGAAATGAGCCTCTTTGAAATCCCGTCAAGAGATGAAAAATGTATTACTTTGTTTGCCTGCGAAACGGTTACATTACCAAATGCAGTTTTATACTCGTCACCAAAGAGGAATAAATAATCACAAACGCCTAATGCCTTTTCGATAATAAACTTATGCTCTTCTGTTGAATTTTCCCCAAGTTCGAGCATATCACCAAGCACAGCTATTTTCTTCCCATCCATTTTTGTGCCACCAAGTATGTCCAAGGAATTTTCTACACTCGATGGATTTGCATTATAACAATCGTTTAGAATAGTATATCCATTTGCTTTCATTATTCTCATTCTTCCGTAGGAATCCTCACTTGACGGACGGAATTTTTCTAATCCAGATTTTATTTCATCTGAGCTTAAATCCATGCCAAAGCCGACGGCAGTGGCGGCCATCGCATTGATTGCACTTGAGTACCCCGGCGATTGAATTTTGGCTGAAAAAAGATTCCCTTCCATATTAATATCAAGGGCGGGCAACATATCCTCATCGTATTGAATTGTTGCGGCAAGGTTGCCGGCTTTATCACCTGTGCCGTATGTGATTCTTTTTTTTAGAACTTTTTTGTATGGTGCAATTCGCCCATCATCAAGGTTGATGAAGCACATTCCCGAATGTTTTAGCAAATGAGTAAAGAGTGCAGTTTCTTCCATTTCCACGCCATCGAGGTCAATCAACTGCTCAAGGTGTTCTTTGCCAATATTTGTGATAAGTCCGCGCGTGGGGCGTGCCAACTGGCATAAATACTTAATTTCTCCGGGCGAGTTGGTTCCCAGCTCCAAAACGGCCACATCATAGCTGGAGTCAAGGGCAAGCAACATGAGGGGAACACCAAGCTGATTATTAAAGTTTTTATAAGTTTTTAGCACATTATATTTTTCACTTAGGACTCCCGCCGCCATTTCTTTTGTGCTAGTCTTCCCATTGGATCCAGCGATGGCAATTATTGGATAATCAAAACGGCTTCTGTGCAATGCTCCTAATTTTCCTAGAGCAATCTCAGTGTTCTCAGATACGACTAATGGATAGGATTCACATTTTAACTTATTCTCCAAAAACCAATCTTTATTAACTATGGCAAAGGAAGCACCTAGTTTGAAACTATCTTCTATTCTTTTGTGTCCGTCGCTATTTTGACCAACAAGAGCTACAAAAGCCTCGCCCTTTTGCAATGTCCTGGTGTCGATTGAGATGGCACTGCACACAATATCGGGCTTAATATTATGCAAGGACTCAGGACCAAACTCAAGGTAGAGATCCTCAAAGTTAAACGATGCCTTATTTTTTATCATTTGCTATTTTTCTATTTTTCTGAGCTTCACCCTCTAGTTCTAATATCTCGCTAAGGTTTTCGCTATCGGGGAAAAGTTTGCCATAGAGACCCATTAAACCAAGTGCTTCATCATATTTTTTAATTTAACGAGCGTTGTAATTTTGCCAAAGTATGCTGGTTCAAAATATTCTGTGTCATCATAATTATCGATAACATCTTCGTAATAGGTGATCGAAGACTTTGGAGAATAGAGCTTTTGGTAGAGTTCGGCTGTGAAGTATGAGCGATTGGCCAGTTTACTTCTGAGCGTATCAATATAGCTACCACTAAGTATCGTGAGCGAATCCGATGGATTTAGGTATTGAATTTCCTTAAACATCTGAATTGCTTTGTGCGTATATTCTTGATCACGATCATATTTTGGGGAAAGTCTATAATAGCAAAGAGCCGCTTTGAACATGCTTTCGCCCGCATATTTTGAGCTGGGATATGAGCGGCGTAGTGTGTTGTAATTATATGCACTCATAATATATTTACCCTCGGCGAACTCTGATTCAGCTAGGTAGAACTGTGCATATTCCGCATATTTAGAGGCTGGGTACTGTAACTTAATAATGTCAAAGTATTTCTTGGCATCAAGGTAATCCTCATCCACATAATAGTTCATAGCCTTGGTATAAACTTTCTCAGGGCTATCTAAGAGTCCATCATCGGAGGCACAAGAGAATATCAACAATGCCGGCAGAGCGAGGCTAAAAAATTTAAACAACATTATTTCCCATTAAAATATAATTAATCTGAGAACGCAATTTAGCTATTATAAATTTATTTATAAATAACTCAGCGAGATTTTTTATACGGCTTTTCTGAAAAAATGTTCGCTCCACATTGGAAAGCTAAATAATTATTTATAATCCTCCATCCCATCTTCGATTAATTTAACACCGATGGAATGTGTTCCATTTAGGGCAGTACCTTTTGCTTCGACTAAGTTTAAGCCTTTATCTTTTTTAATTTTTTTGATTAAGAGTTTGGAAAGAAGAGTATCATTGTCAATAATCCCACCCATGAGGGCGACTGGGGTTTTCTTTTTGAAATGTGGCTTGAGTGCTTGTGGCAATTCTATTAGATGTTGTGCTGAGCGGTCGATAATTTCTTTTGCAACTTCATCTCCATTTTCTGCGCACCTCATCACATAAGGTGTGAACATATGATATTTGAAAGCTCCTTCATTGTAGGCTCTAACAATAGTTCTGGGCTTTTCAAGATTGATAGAAGGGTAGAGGTTCTCCACTTCCTTTGTTAGCGAAGTTTTCTTGCCGCGACCGTCAATGGATCGAACAACGGCTGTCAGTCCTTCACGCCCAATCCAAGCGCCCGAACCTTCGTCATCTAACTCTACGCCCCATCCTCCACACCTGACAAGTTTGCCGTCAATTTTCCCGAGTGCAATGGAACCAGTTCCAACAATGGTAATCACGCCATCTCCACCAGCAAAAGCACCTTCTAGTGCAATTTCAGCATCTGAGGTAACGATTATATCATTAAACTCATAATTTTGAGTACGTCCAAGAGTTTTGAGAAGTGTGGCAGCCCTCATTTTTTCCTCTTCCAGCCAAACTCCAGCCAGCCCAATGACAACTGCGTCGATTTGATGAACTTCGGTCTTCGATTGAGTACACAGGTCTATAATAACGTTCAAAGTTCTTTCGCAAGCCTCACCAACTCCCACCGCACCTATTCGAGTTGTCCCAGCCCCAGAAACGGCCTTAATCTCTTTTCCTTGAAACAGTGCTCCTCTTGTGTGAGTGCCACCACCATCGACACCAATTATTGTGAACTCATCACCTTTAATCTTTTTCTTGCTCATTGTTACTCTTTTAATGTGGGATTAATAATTATTTCACATTCCTCAATCATCGTGCCAAATTCTAATGCCTTGTACCAATATAATAAATGCCATATCCGGCGGATATTATTTTGACTTACGGAAAATATTTACGAAATTTGCGATTGCATTTTTTCTAAATTCTAAAAAAGTATTTTAAAAATGATTGCAAGATTCGATTCTGTTTATTTTACTTTATTTAGAATCAAAAATAGAAAAATATTGTTAAATTTTAATACATTATAAAAATGTCTGACATCACAAAATTACGAAACATTGGCATAGCCGCCCATATTGACTCTGGAAAAACAACTCTAACAGAACGCATACTCTTTTTTGCAGGACGTATTCACAAAATAGTTGAAGTCCGTTCAAAAGACGGTTCTGGTCCTACCATGGACTCAATGGACTTGGAAAGAGAAAAAGGTATCACAATCCAATCGGCGGCAACGTATTGCTCATGGGGTGATTATAATATCAATATTATCGACACTCCTGGTCATATCGACTTCACAGTCGAGGTAGAGCGTGCCTTGCGAGTTTTGGACGGTGCCGTATTGGTGCTTTGTGCGGTGAGTGGTGTTCAGTCACAATCCATCACGGTCGACCGCCAGATGAAGCGTTACAGCGTTCCACGAATCGCTTTTATTAACAAATCAGACCGTGCGGGGGCAAACCCTGAACGTGTTACTAACCAGTTAGCTGAAAAACTCCACCTCAACCCAGTCATGGTAAATATTCCAATCGGACTAGAAGACAAGTTCGAAGGAATTATTGATTTATTGAAAATGAAAGCAATGTATTTTGACGGTGATGACGGTGAGATTGTCCGTGAGGAAGTGATTCCTTCACATTTGCAAGAAGAAGCCGAAATCAAGCGAAATGAATTAGTAGAAAAGCTTGCAGACTTCGATGATGATATTGCAGAAAAATTCCTAATGGAAGAAGAAGTGAGTGCCGAAGAAATGATGCCCGTCATTCGCCGTGCAACTATTGCATTAAAATTAGTTCCAGTTTTTGTTGGAACAGCAAAGATGAACAAAGGCATACAACCACTTCTTGACGCAGTTGTTGAATTTTTGCCAAACCCAACTGAGATTGAGAACGTCGCACTCGATGTGGACAATAACGAAGAAGAAGTTGCCCTTGTCAATGACGACGAAAAGCCGCCTGTTGTGCTTGCATTCAAGCTCGAAGACGGCAAATATGGTCAGCTAACATACATGAGAATCTACCAAGGTGCGATCAAAAAAGGTGATTTCATATTCAACACTTCCACAAATAAGAAATTCAAAATCCCCCGTCTAGTCCAAATGCACGCCGACTCGATGGAAGATGTAACATCGGCAAAATCCGGGGATATTATCGCAATGTTTGGTGTTGATTGTGCCAGTGGAGACACATTCACAGACGGCAAGCACAACTACACAATGGAAACAATGTTTGTTGCAAGTCCAGTAATCGAACTGACTGTCCGGCCAAAGGAAAAAACAGGTCGTGTGAATTTTTCAAAAGCACTCAACCGTTTCACAAAAGAAGACCCGACTTTCCGAGTTTCTCGTGATGAGGAAACGGGCGATACAATTATTGCTGGAATGGGTGAGCTTCATCTTGAGATTTACGTTGAGAGGATAAAGCGTGAATATGACTGCGAGGTAATTGTTGGCGAGCCAAAAGTGGCATATCGTGAAGCAATCACCAAACGTGTTGATTTTGATTACACACACAAAAAACAATCTGGTGGATCGGGACAATTCGCGCGTGTTGCCGGTTACATCGAGCCAATGGAAGCCAATGCAGAAGAAACTTACGAGTTCGTAAATAAAATCGTCGGTGGATCAATCCCACGTGAATACATCCCACACGTAGACAAAGGTTTCCAAGAGCAAATGAAAGAAGGTGTGAACATCGGCCAAGCAGTTGTTGGCATCAAAGTAGAAATCAACGACGGATCAACTCACGCAGTCGATTCATCCGAGATGGCATTCAAAATTGCCTCACGTGCGGCACTTCGCACAGCCATTCGGCAAGCGGCTCCAATTGTCCTTGAGCCAATTATGAAGCTGGAAGTTTCTGTCCCAGAAGAATTCCAAGGCCCAGTCATTGGCGGGCTTAATCAACGTCGTGGTGTTATTTTGGACACGAACATGGAGCATGGCTACGCAACCATACTGTGCGAGATTCCACTAAAAGAAATGTTTGGATACTCAACTGACATCCGCTCTGCAACCCAAGGTAAAGGCGAATTCTCAATGGAATTTGCAAAATATTTGCCCGTGCCAAAGTCGATCCAAGAAGAGATTATCAAAAACTATCAAGAAGCACAACTCGAAAAGGCGAAAGCTAAGTAGTTCGTCACTTTGGCAACCACACAAGTGTGTTGTCCAGAATCTCTTGAGCAAAGAGAATAAAAATCAAAACCCAGTTCATTTGTCCCGAGCTGGCTTTTTTTTACTTTATGTCTTATATATCCCTAACGGTGTATCGTCATCTACCTTTTTTAACAAATCTGGATTGAACGTATGTTGTTTTAATTCATCATTAACATTATGCCAAACACAATCATATTCTTCGCCATCATATCCTTCTATAGTCATTTTAGTTGTACCTGATTTCAATACAACTACATCACCTACTTCGAAATTCTCGTTTCCCATATCAATCTTTTATTTATTCATAAATAATTATAATACAATTTAATAGATTTTTGTTAGCTCAAGCCATATTCTCTTTTTTTCTTTTCCCAATCATTTAGCATTAAATTTAGAAAATCATCTCTATTTACTTCCGATTCATTATTCCCTAAATCTATTCTCATTAATTTATTCAAGTCTGCTATTTTGTATAATATTCCGACTGGGTCATTTTCATCAGATTCTCTTATAAGGTCAACAATTTTTTTTATTACTTCATCGCTACTAAAATAATATAAAGACATTACAGTTTCCACATAAGTATCTGAGAATTTTTTTATAGCTTTTTTTCTTTCATTATCTTTTTTTACAATCATGTTTAAATATAACATTGTAAAATGTGCATATAATTTAACTTTTTCAGATTGCAAACTTGACTCTTGAATCTTCATTAATTCTAAATTTTGATTTAATTCATTTTTAACAGATTCAACTATTTTAGTGATTTTACCGATATCCTCTTTTGTAGCTTGATTCTTCCCTTTTTCTTTAAAATAACTAAATACGAAAAGAGTAACTAAGGTTACTAAAATATTTAAAAATATAACTAATAAATTATCCATCTCAATTCCTCTTATTGTAGGTTTGTAAAAATGATATATTAAACTAATTAATAATTGCTTATAAACCAAAAACCGTTCATTTACATATTTTTAAAACCATTTAAAAACGCTTTTATCTTTGCTTCTTTAAAAATCACACAAGCTCTTCAAACTCAATGCCCTCAATAAGAATTTTATTCTCAGATTTCTGGCTAAAGTGTTCGATTGTAATAGAAGCTAATTTTCCATCAGCATCAAAATCAAGGTAGGTGTCCTCGTCCGCTTCTTTGGTTTCAACAATTTCATTTTCAGAAACATAAAGAAGCACAGTATCGGTATCTTCAAAGTATTTAATCTTCATTTTCTTGTATGGTCAAAATATTTAGTAGTTTTCACAATGCAAAATAAAGAAAAATTTTAAATAAAATTAAAACCATTTAAAAACCCTTTTCTTTATATTTAAAAATAAATCCTTATACTCGCTCATTGGTTTTAAAAATAAGATACCGCACCATTTTTTTTCAGGTGAAATTATATGAACAAATTACCAGAAGGAAATAACAAATATATTGCTAAAATAATGTTGCACAACCTAAACTGTCAGAGAATATGCTTGATTTTGACAAACCAGAAGATCAAGAGTCTGATGGACAAATGCACGCACTTATTATGGCAAGATTTAAAACTATTCCTGAATCTGAAAATTATATTTTAAGGAATGGATCATATCCTATTAGGATTTTACCTTTCAAAGATAATGGGCAATATTTAGTTGGCAAAATATTTCTAAGCAAACGATCAGCGGAGAATGAATTTAATAGGTTTGTAAATATGGGGGTAAGGGAAAATTCTATAGACATTATTCCATTTTAGGTAATCCAATATTTATCAATGAGTTGCTAGACGAACTATTCTCAAATTACAATTCAATTCCAAAACAATCTACTTTTAAATTGAACATCCAAGAAAATAGCAAGGAGTTAATTGTTTTGTATTGAGGTCACGACTGGATTCGAACCAGCGTTCACGGTTTTGCAGACCGGCGCCTAACCACTTGGCTACGTGACCATTTGTGTAACCACAAATATAAGGATTATTATTTATTCTTTGCAATATACTTTGTCAGTATAGTTAATATTTATTTCTTCCCGGCCACAAGCCTCCAATACTTAATTTCCTTTTTCAGGCAATCTTCCTCTTTGTCCGTTGTTGGTAGCGACCATTCCTTGTCGCTTGGTTCGTAGAATTTAAAAAAACCAGATCGCTCTAGTTCGCCTTTATGAAAGCTGTGAACTTCTTCAATGTCTGATTGGAGATAGAGAATGCCATCTCTTTTCAATATTCTGTGACATTCCGAAATCATTTCTTGCCCAAATGCACGGCGTTTTTTGTGACGTTCCTTGAACCAAGGATCTGGAAAAAAATAGAATATCTTTGAAATTGATTTGTCTTCGATAAAGTCTAAACCGTTTGCCATTGAATACCACAGGGCATGGGCATTTCCAAGAGATTCTTTTTGTATCACATCGTTTGCATATTTGACCGTTTGACGACGAACTTCAATGCCTAGGATATTTTCATTTGGGTTTCCCAAAGCGTATTTCATCAAAAAACGTGACCACGCAGAACCAATGTCCAAACAATCGGGTGGCCTGCCATTTTTGTAAATCTTCTTCCAATCGATTTCATTTAACAAATCAGGATAAGTTTCTGGTTTAGGATTGTTTTTGTTGAATGCAAAATAAAGGTAAGGAGCGACGTGGTGCCGCCAACGTTTGGGCAAGGGATATTTTGAGAAATCTATCATTTTGTTCTTTTGGAGTTAATCGCTTGTCTATTGTAAAATATACTTAAAATTATTAAGTTTGTTGTTGATTAAAGCCCAGAAATAAATTCTACCTCACATCTTCGCCCGAATCAACTCGGCGGATTATGATAACTTTCAGTCCCTTTATTTCCTAGCTTGGCAACTTCTTTCTCTACAAAAGAATCCTCAACCCGGGCAAAAAGAATTGAAGGCTTTTCAATCTTCTGACCATCAGGCAAATGAGGATAAACTGACTGCATCCACAAATCTGCACCTATTTGAATGTCCTCGCCCACCGACCCTACGAGAGCATCTCTTTTGCCCAGCCATCTTTGGAGAATAGAGCAAGTGTTCGGGATAATTGGTGAGAAAATTGTGCTAAGAGTACCAGCCAACTGACAACAGACCCAAAGCGTCTTTGCGGCCTTGTCCTTGTCTGTTTTTATTATTTTCCATGGCTCTTCATCATTGAAATATTTATTTGCTGCACGCGCTACATTCATAAGCGAAACCAAGCCATCTCGGAAACGAAATTTATTGAACTGCTCACTAGCATTTTTTATATTATTAGAAAGTTCTGTGATTAATAATTCATCATTTTCATTTAAAATATTGCTCTTGTGACCGTCTAAGAATGATCTCCACTCTGGGGCCATATACTCATATTTCCCACCTAAGATTGGGACTTCTCCAGCAAAATTCTTGTGCAAAAAAGTGAGCGAACGGTTGATGAAATTCCCGAAAATAGACGCAAGTTCATTGTTTGCCCTGGCTTGATAATCCTTCCAGGTAAAGTCTGCATCTTTGGTTTCTGGGAAATTTGAAGCCAGTGCATATCTGAGTTTATCTACCGAAGTGCCGTCTGAGTTCTCAGTCAGAAAATCCCGAAGGTCAATGCTCCACCCTCTTGATTTAGAAAACTTCTGTCCTTCAAGATTTAGAAATTCATGTGCTGGTACATTTTTGGGTAAAATATATGGGTTGTCCGCATCTTTTCTTGCCCGCAACATTGCTGGGAAAATTAAAGTATGAAAGACGATGTTATCTTTGCCAATAAATGCAAAATAGTCAGTGTCCTCACTCTGCCACCATTTCCTCCACCCTGTTTGTTCATTTTTTTCGTTTGGATTATCTTCGTAATATTGTTTCGTTGCAGAAATATAACCAAGCACAGCGTCAAACCAAACATAAAGTGCTTTGCCTTTTGCTTTTTGCCCGTCCATTCCTTTTAGCCCATCAATCTTTACACCCCAGTCCAAGTCTCTTGTTATCGCGCGGTCGCTAAGCCCTGCCTTCAGCCAAGAGCGGGTCTGTTGCAACACATTATCCTTCCAAGCGTCATTGATGCTTTTTAATTTTTTAGAGGTCTTGCCTTCATTAGAATCTGATGAATTTGACTCTATATAATTTTCCAGAAATGATTGGAACTCTCCGAATTTAAAGTACCAGTGGGTTGTTTCCTTTGCAATAGGAACCTCGCCCGTTACCGTGGATTTTGGATTCTTCAATTCAGTTTGACTGTAATATGCACCACAAGAATCACACTGATCACCCCGAGCATTTGAGGCTCCACAGTTTGGGCATTCGCCCTCGACGTACCTATCGGGCAAGAACATCTGAGCTTTTTCGTCGTAGAATTGTTCCTCAGTTTTTTCTGCTAAATAGCCTTTATTCAAGAAATCTTCAAAGAATTCTCGCGCTAATTTGTGATGCTCAGGTATTGAGGTGCGAGAGTATTGGTTGAAGCTCATCCCAAATTGGTAGAATGTAGTTTTATTATCAATGTGATATTTATCAATTATTTCTTTTGGGCTTACGCCTTCTTTCTGGGCTGCAATATTGATTGCCACGCCGTGTTCATCAGATCCACAAACATAAAAAACTTCCTTGCCTGAGAGTCTACAAAAGCGTGCGTAAATATCTGCTGGGAGATAGGCACCTGCAATATGACCAAGGTGTAAGTAACCATTTGCGTAAGGCAGTGCCGATGTAATTAGAGTTCGTTTCATTTTCTTGATATTTGTTTGAGAAGAATACAAACTTACGAAATTACAATATTGTGTGTCCTAATATTAATCTGCCCTTCACAAAGCGTTGATGCGGAGGGCATCAACACAAAAAGACAAATGTTAGCATTTCAAAAGTCGCAATGCGACCTACATCATTCCGCCCATGCCACCCATGCCACCCATGTCAGGCATTGCTGGAGCTGAACTAGCTTCTTCTGGTTTGTCTACTATTGTTGCCTCGGTTGTGAGCAAAAGTCCTGAGACTGATGCAGCGTTCTCGAGTGCAACACGTGCTACTTTTGTTGGGTCGATAATGCCCATCTCGAACATATCGCCATATTCTGCTGTGCTG
>JAJRPT010000121.1 GCA_024280675.1 Bacteroidota bacterium | reverse complement strand
TCACACGAGGGCAAATTAAATTATTTTTACATTATTTCAAATTATTTTTATTTTTTTATAAAATGTTACAATAATATAAAAGGCTCATCGTTTCTACATATGCCTCCTTTTATGGGTTAAACACACCATACTGGCGTCCCTCTGGGACGCCTTTTTTTGTCTGTGATTAAAAAAATTAAAATTTTGAGCGAGGATGAAAATTCTTGTGAACTTCTTGGAGAAATGAGCGGTCGATATGAGTGTAAATCTGAGTCGATGAAATATCTGAATGCCCCATCATCTCTTGCACCGCACGAAGATCGGCTCCACCTTCAATCAGGTGGGTTGCAAATGAATGCCTAAATGTGTGGGGATGGACATTTTTTTCTATTCCAGACATTTTTGAGTATCTCTCAACTATTTTCCAAATTCCCATTCGGGAGAGTTTCCCTCCTCGCTGATTGAGGAAAATATAGTCTTGGGATTTTCCTTCCTTATAAAAGAGTGGTCTGGCATTTTCTAAATATTGCACAATCCACCCCGCAGCGTGCGAGCCAAGTGGCACAAGCCTTTCCTTTGAGCCTTTCCCAAAAACACGAACCACAGCACTTTCAATTAAAATATTTACCGATCTTAGGTTTATTAATTCTGAGACTCTTAATCCACAGCTATAGAATAATTCCAAAATTGCACGGTCTCGAATTCCGGCTAGAGTGGAGGTGTCGGGCGAAAAAAGTATTTTCTCAATTTCGGGAAATGAAAGCGTGATGGGTAATTTTTTTCCACGACGGGGCAACTCAAGACTTTCGGTCGGATTAGTTTCAATCTTGTTGCCCAGAATTAGAAACTCATAAAATACACGCAAAGACGAAATATATCTAGTGCGTGAAGATGCAGACAGACCAAGATTTGATAAATAAAGAAGGAAATCATTGAGCAATATTTTGTCTGCTTGGATATAATTCTCAATGTCGTTCATCTGCAAAAATTCTGCAAGTCTTTTTAAATCAAACTCATAGGACAGTCTGGTATTGAGCGAAAGACCTTTTTCCAACTCAATAAAATTTAGGAAATGTTTTCTAAGATTGGAAAATTTATCAAAATCATATTGGCTTGGATTCATCGACATTTAGATTCTCAACTGTTTTATATTCAACACGCTTATGTCCCATTGCCAAAAGATTTTTCGATGTTACTTGCTTAATCTTTGCAATTTCACTCATTGTAATATTTGCATCATCAAATTGACCCTGATCAATTAATTTGCTCACGATAAGGTCTATCATATTGCTGAGATCATCTATGGTTTTATTTTCCAGACGAGAAATTGCCTCGGCTGCGTCGCAAATCATAATAATTGCAGCTTCTTTGCTCGATGGCTTTGGTCCGGGGTATTGATAATCCTCTTTTTTGACATCTCTTCCATGCTTTTCTACTGCCTTGGCATAGAAATGTTGCATGACGCTGGTTCCATGGTGCATGTAAATTATATCAATAATACGTTGTGGCAACTTAAATTGCTTTCCTAGTTGTGCTCCATGAATGACATGATTCTTAATTATAGTTGAGGATTGGGCTGGCGTTATAAGATTATGTTTATTCTCCATATCGATTTGATTTTCTGCAAAATATTCAGGCTTTTCAATCTTGCCAATATCATGGAAGTAGGAAGCCACACGGCAGAAGAGTTGGTTTGCCCCAATGGCTCTTGCTGACCTCTCCGAAAGCATGGCCACTCCGAGCGAATGTTGGTAAGTCCCGGGGGCTAGTTCATTCATCTTAGCAAGCAGTGGGTGATTCAAATCATCAAGCTCTTGAATTGCTAAATCCGTTGTAATATTGGATGTTTTTTCAACAATATAAATTAGCCCAAATGTAATAAGAGGTGATGCCGCAGAATTAACAGCAGCTATAATTAACATAATAACGGTTTGGTAGAGTCCTTGACCTTGCTCCATGCCAAAGAAAACTATAGGAAGCAGAAAACCTATGAAAATAAGAAGTATAGATTTGTAAATCTGAGCCCTGTTTTGTATTTCACGCACAGAATATATTGCTAGAAATCCCGCCAACATCATACTGATGCCCAGCTCATAGTCATGGGACCGGACTCCAGAGATGAGCAAAGACATTGTGACGGTCAGATAAAATGCTGTCCTGAAATCAAATATTACGGCAGCAAACATTGAAAATGTAGGAATTAAAATCAGATATTCTATTGGCACATCATAGTTTAGTGCAACTGATGCCCACGCAAAAAGAGATGAAAATATTACCAATGAACATAGCAAAGAAAATTTAAAATTATCCAATGACTCCGAATCACTGATTTTAAATAAATAGATTAGCAAAAATAACAACACAACAAAAACATGACCAAAATGACCTATGATTTTAATGAATTTATTCTCTTGTTCTGAGAGCAAAAGCTGTGACTTGTTGTATGAATTCAATTTTTGTAGGTGTTCATCGCTCAGCAGTTCACCTCTTTTGATTATTATATCACCTTTTCGGACAATACCATTAGAACGGGGAACAGAGGAGACGTTAATCTCTATGAGTTCAGCACTTAAATCACTATTGAACAAGTAATTTGCTTGCAGCAACTCAATAACATTAGATTTAATCTCAGAGAGGATTTGCTCAGAAAATAAATTTGAATACTTCAAATCAAAATTTAATTCCGCCTTTTGCCTGTCGGTCACCCTAGATTTCTTAACATAGAATCTTTCCTTGCCATCATCGATCATTATGACATTTTGGCTAATATCGGCTAAGTCAGTGTCAATGAATCCTTTTGTATAAACAGATTGGATAAATTTACTAACTGAGTTAAATAGTACATCTAAATCGGCGGCACTCATCTCCCTATGAGATTCGGAAAATGTTTGCTTAAAGCTCTTCAATAATTGCTTAGCCTCATCTTTGGAATTGTTATTTGGCAAAAAAACTGGGGGAGTATTGCTTTTCGCTTTTTCCACTTCGCCGGCGTAAACGGTTGGACTTATATAAATAGGGAAAGAATACTCGGCAATAAGTGGCTCTGAAGTCCAAGTATATCCACTGCCTATTGATACTGACGAATCGGTACCAAGATAAGGAAATGCAAAAAAACTTCCACAGACTAAAATTGTCACAATAATTATAATAGCACGCAAAGTCTTTGATTTCCCAAGACCAGCATTTTTTTCAGATTCACTAAGTTCGAGATTTAGTTTATCAAAAAGGTTTATTTTATTTAATATGGGCATTTCCTTAGATGTTTTTATCAATCAACTTCTTTGATTCATCTAAATATACGAAAAATTGATTGAAATCTTTAATTGTTTTCTGCGGATTGTTCACAATTAATCTAAACACAAATTTCCCGCCGGCGGTGCAATAGTTACACAGAGCTTTTCCAGATGCTGCTAGTGTGTTTCGTATTTGCAAATTATATGAGCATAAATCATCGACGTACTCGTTTTTTATCCGAAATAAAACATTCAAGGATTGCCTCTGGGTCATCATTTCTAAATGTGGATTATCTTCTACCATTTTAACCACATCACCGGCCAGACCAAACAAATAATCAATATTTTTTTCATAGCCATCATCTCCAAAGAATTTCCAAGCAAACCAAAGCTTGACCGAGTCTACTCTTTTGCCACACTGGATTGAGTTGTGGCCAAGATCATAATCGGAGAACTCATGCTCGTGTAAAATATAGCCACCACGAGTGGTTGAAACTGTTTCCAAAAGAATATCTGAGTTATTGTTTAGCAGAAGAGCTGAGCAAATAAGTGGCACGTTCATCATCTTGTGAGGATCCCAACTGAGCGAGTCTGCTTTTTCGATTCCCAAGAGCAAATGACGATGCTTCCTGCTCAAAAGAATTGAAGCACCCCAAGCCCCATCTACGTGTAGCCAAAGTGAGTATTCATCAGCAATCTTCCGCATTTCACCAATTGGGTCGAATGCACCAATTTCGGTTGTCCCAGCCGTTGCTCCAATCATAAATGGAACTTCGCCCGCATCGAGACTTAAACAAATCGCCCTCTTAAGCTCAGACATAATCATCTGCCCGCACTCGCTCGTTTTAATATATCTCACATTATCAATGCCCATTCCGATAGTATTTGCAGCTTTTTCGTAGGAATAATGGCTTGCCTCCGACACAAAAATTGTAAGAGTGCCAATCCCTGATATTCCGCTTTCTTTAATAGTTGGGAACTTTGCCTGTCTGGCACAAAGCATGGCTATCATATTAGCATTCGATCCACCGGTAAGAAAAGTACCTTTGTTTCCTTTGAAACCGGCTGCTTCGTTCATTTTGCGTATAAGCTCCAACTCCATCAGTGTGCCAAGTGGCGAGGCTTCAAATGTATAATTGGATGTATTTGTGAGTGCGGTTATAAACTCGCCAACAAGAGAGGGGGTATTGTAACCGGCAAATAGTTGGTTATGGAATTGTCTCGATTTTGTCTTAACGCTGTAATCTAAAAACATATCAATATGATTGCATATTTGTTCATAATCACAAGACGCTCGTCCTATTGATATGCCAAACTCTTCTGATAATTGCTCTGGCTCTGTGTTATTGCTAACTGTAGTATTAGCTTTTGTGACCTCTTCAAGATAGCTTTCTATCTTAGCAAACACTGATTTTAAAAATTGATTTTCGTTCATATTTTATTAAATGTCTTTCTTTTTGTCTAGTTCTCTAAAAAAATCATCTACATCATCTTCATATTCACCCTTACTCTTAGTATGAGTTGGGGTGAGCGACTCTTTTCCAGGAAATTCTTCAATGTGAAGCGTTTGTGATGGGAATGCAAAACGAATCCCAAGACGGTCAGCAAGTTTAATGGCGCCCAACATATACTCTTGTCTGGATTTAAGTTCTTCGCTCCAGTCTTTTACTTCAAAGAAAATGTAAACCAGGATATCGAGTGATGACGCAGCAAAATTATTTAGATAAATTTCGTGGTAATCTTTTCTGGTCGTGGGGTGTGTGCTGACAAGTTTGTTCAGCCCAGCAATATATGTTTCTAACAACTCAGGCGGCGTGTCGTATGTCACAGAAATCATTGTCTTGTATCGCCTATAACGACGACGACCCATGTTATCCACAACCATATCCGAAATCCTGCCATTAGGAATAGAGATCAAAGAATTATAAAAAGTACGGACCCTGGTCGATCGTATCCCAACTTCTTCGACCGTACCTTCTTCGCCATCAAACATAATCCAATCTCCCACATCGAATGGCTTGTCTGAGAAAATTGTAATAGAGCCAAATAAATTCTTGAATGTATCTTGGGCAGCAAGAGCCAGTGCCAGACCACCCACCGAACTTGCAGCAAGAAGCGGTGTGTAATCAATTCCAAAACTTTCAATTATATAGAAGCTACCAAGAACTAGCACAACAAATTTTAAAGCTTTCCCAACAAGTGGAACCAATTTGTCATCGACAGTGGTTTCTGTCTTTGAGGCTACTTTGGAAAATATGTCTGTCAGCAAATCACTCAGGCGGTATGCTATCAAAGTGACAATAAATGGCAGAAGAACATCAGAAAAAGAATCTATCCACGAAATGAGTCCTTCAGGTAAATCTAGTAAGTATAATAAATTGTAGGCAAGCCAAAGACTTATCAAAAATGAGATAGGACCAATTACTTTCCCCAAATATCTATTGATAATTGAAGTGTATCTAAATCTGCTTAAAATACGAACTATGTATGAGCTAAGAATTTTCTTTAGCAACACATAGAATAATAGTCCAAAAATGACAAGTGAGAATATGCCAATAAATTTCCAAAGCTCAAGACCAAGGAAACTTGTATACAGAAAATCGGGTAGATGTGACAGAATTGTATCCAATTGAAGATTTCCTTTAGTTCATTCTTTTTTTTCAAATATAATATTATTGTGCGTTAAAAATAGCACAATTAAAGCTCAATCCTTCCCTCGAGTGCACGGCTTAGTGTAGCCTGATCTGTAAACTCAAGCGACGAGCCAATTGGAATCCCGCTGGCAATCTTAGTAATCTTCACCCCAAGTGGTTTCAGTATTTTAGTTATGTATTGAATCGTAATCTCACCCTCAACAGTCGGGTTTAGGGCTAGAATAAGCTCTTCAACATCTCCCATCCGTGAAACAAGCTCTTTTAATTTAATCAAGTCTGGCGAGATCCCCCCAAGCGGATCGATCAGCCCGTGAAGCACATGATAGAGTCCAAAATATTCTGCCGTTTTCTCCAGAAGCACAATGTCTGAGGGCTGTTCTACGGCACAAATGATATTCCTTTTTCTCTTTTTAGATGAACAAATAGGACAAGGGTCATCTTCTGTGAAATTAAAACAGACCGAACAAAACACAATATCGCTCGCAAGATTGAGCACAGACTCAGAAAACTTCTCTATAAATGTCCCCTCTTGACGGAGCAAATGATAAACTAGTCTCTGGGCAGTTTTCTTGCCAATAGAAGGCAAAGAAGAGAAATATTCAACAGCCTGTTGTATTGCTTGTGAACTATAATCCATTGCACGTCAAAAGTTTAAGTCCATTCCGGGAATGCTTGGAAGATTCCCAGAAATACTTCTCATTTCTTTTTCGGAAAGCTCTCGAGCATTATTGGATGCGTTATTGAATGCGGCAACCAGCAAATCTTCCAACATTTTAGAGTTATCCTTTTCTATTATCTCTTTTGCTATCTCAATTTTTAATACTTCTTTGGCTCCACTCATTTGAATACGAACCATTCCGCCACCACTTTCTCCGGTGACTCTTAGTGCGTGCAATTTCTGTTTTACTTCTCCCAAGACCTCTTGCATTTTTTTGGCCCCGTCGAACATTTCTTTAATATTAAAATCCATAATGCAAAAATATAGAAACTTTTTATTAGTTCTTATCGTTCAATGCAAATGTGTTGTTTTTTTTATCAACATTTTTTTTTTAAGTTGAAAATAAAAAAGGACTTTTTTTATGGGAATATTCTCAAGAATGGCAGACGTTTTCAAAGCCAATGTCAATGACGCACTCGATAAGGCTGAAAATCCTGAAAAAATGATAAAACAGATGGTTATCGAAATGGAAGAGTCGGTAAACAAGTCTACTCTGGCAGTTGCTCAATCGGTTTCAAACGCTAAATCTTTGGAAAAGAAAATCAATAAAGCAAAAAGAAGCATTGAGGATTGGAATGACAAGGCCAAACAAGCAATCGCCGCCGGAAGAGATGATTTGGCAAAAGCCGCACTCGAGAAAAGATCACTTATACAAAAAAATCTAAATGATCTCGAACCACTCTACAACTCGGCAAAACAAACCGCAGACCATCTCCGCACTCAACTAGAGAAAATCAAAAACAAGCTAGATGAGGCAAGGAATAGACAAAATACATTGATTGCTCGTGCACGTTCTGCCGAAGCTCAAAAACAAATCTCACAATCAATTTCGGGAGTTGGCTCCGATGCCTTTTCCAAATTTGACAAACTTGAACAAAAAGTAGAAACCATGGAATCCGAAGCCGAAGTCCATGCAGAACTCGCAGGAGATGACACTTCGCTAGAAGATGAATTCAAGGCACTCGGATCCGGCTCCGATGCCGATGCTGCACTCTTGAAGATGAAGGCCGAGATGGGACTCTTAGGCGATGGAAAATAAAAGCTCTAATATTCCAAAGGGAGCTTCGAGCAGTCGGTTAGGAGATGATAAGTTTTTTAGCAAAATTAAAACGCAAATTTCTTGCAAATAAATAGGAAATAAAAAATATGCCACACAAAATGTTTAATAAAGACGATCACGAAATTCTTGTAGATACCCCGCTTGAGATGATTGATAAAACTATCGGGGATGTGCAAATATTCCTCGATAAAGATTTCCCAGATCATCTTTCTTTTGGGAACGGGACATTTACCATCTCTCGTGGCTCGACCCAGGTGATGATAATCGTTCGTCCATTTACGGCCAATGAAACATCTGTTGAATGTATTTCTCAAGTGGTCACAGGAGCTGATATTAGCCCAGAGTTAATGAATTTTTTGTTGAGGAAAAATGCAGAACTTCATTTTGGTGCATTCGGACTGTATTTTGACAACACCGTCACTTTCTCTCATTCGATAGCCGGCACTAGCTTAGACGAGAACGAGCTGATTAATACTCTGAACGCAGTTGCAATTATTGCAGACCATTACGATGATAAAATCATGGAACTAGCGGGCGGAAAAAGAGCTGCCGATCTACTAGATGATCTTTCTTTTTGATGGATTGCCAAGAAATCAGTCTACCCCTCGCCCGTGTGAATGTTCAACCTTGAGGCAAGAACACGTGGGATTTCTCCGCAAATTATTCCATATACTCCATTTACCATCATTTGTTTGGCTTGCATTTGGTTGCTATGAAGAACTTTGAGTTTGTCTGCTATTGGCAAAAATACTAGATTTGCCATTGCGATTCCCCAGAGTGTTGCAATGAATGCAAAGGCGATTTGGTGAATAAGTACATTGGGATCCTCACCCGCCGAAGCCAGCGTATTGATGAGCCCCATCACAGTTCCGATAATCCCCATGGTGGGCGAAAATCCACCCATTCTATGAAACAAATCTACTTTCTCTTCTTGAATTTCTGCAATTAAATCTAAATCCGAATGGCATATTTCAATATAATTTTCTTTCTCAACACCATCGACTGCCATTATCAGTAATTTCCTCAAGAATTTATTCTCAGTATTTTCAATCACATCTTCTACTTTTAAAATCCCTTCTCTTTTGGCAAGTGTGGCGATAGAAAGAATTTCTTCTGCAAGCTCTTTTCTGCTTACTTCCTTGGCACCTATCACTTCTTTGATATATTTAGGAAATTCCCAAAATACTTTCCAGCGTGAGCCGGCAAGGGTTGCCGCAAGCGTTCCACCAATTACAATGAGCATTGGAGCCGGCATAAGAAGTGCCACCACCGATCCGCCTTCGGAAGTAAAGGCAATGAATAAAAATAATATACCGAAAAAAATACCTATTAATGTGGACATCTTGACCTTAGGATCGAATTAATTTTCTTGTTACTTTTTTAGAATCAAATCTCTTGCCAATTTTTTTGTGGTTGAAATGTTAGACAAGTAAATCTCGTGGCTTCAAATTTTTGACAGCATCTGAAATCGCCCTAATATGCTCAGGTCTGGTGCCACAACAACCACCCACAATATTGACAAATCCATCACGGCAATAGCCCTCAATAACGCTCGACATAAAGTTTGAGCTTTCTGTGTATTGACCAAACTCGTTGGGCAATCCCGCATTTGGATAAAGAGAAACATTGCAAGTAGCAATGCTCGAAAGGTCGGAAATATGCGGGCGCATCTGCTCAGAACCAAGTGCACAATTTAGCCCAACAGAAAGTAAGTTTGGAGCGTGAGAGACAGACACATAAAACGCTTCAATCGTCTGTCCCGACAGTGTT
>JAJRPT010000120.1 GCA_024280675.1 Bacteroidota bacterium | reverse complement strand
TTATCCGAAAAGAATTACGAGATAAATCAAATCAAGAGTAATATTTGAATGAGTTTTGCTATCGAATAAATCGCTCACAGAGCAAGTCTGACATCTTCAATAATTTGATTAAAAGGATGGTTAAATCTGAGAAGATTTGTCAGAAGGATATTGTATGTGGGTAGCTACTGACCTCAAAAGATTTATTCCTAAAATATGTAATATTTTTCTGCTTTATTTAATTTTTATTCTCTTTTGCAAAAAAGCAAGCTCAGATTTGGTGAAGAATTTAAAGATGAATAATGACACAATAAAAAAGATTAAGACAAATACTTTTGATAAAAAAGATTCTGCATAATTCTCTGCTAGCAGAAATGTAACAAAGGTCAGCCCAAGAAGTGGGAGAATCCTTTTCCATTGATAATCAAGTGGATAGAATTTATTGGAATAATAATAGAGTGCGATAGCTGAGATAAAGTACGAAGCAAGGGTTATCCAAGCACTGGCTATATATCCATATTCTGGAATGAAAATATAATTTGTAATTAAATTAAACCCAACAGCAATTCCAACGGCAATGGGAAGATATTTTGTGTTTTTTGTAATATTGAGTCCCATGGCAAAGAATTGAAAAATCCCAAGAAATAGATAACCACCCAAAATCATCGGCACAATCTCTAGCCCCTCCCAATAAATTGGGTTGATGAATGAGCCTCCAATGAAAGGAATTGCAACTATATATTCGGCAAAAAGCGATACGGTAAGAAACACAAAAGAAGCAATTAGAATAAAGTATGTGAGGACTTTGGCAAAGAAATCTTTTTGCCCCTCGTCCGAAAATGTGCTCATGTAATACGGTCTCCACGCCATGTCGAATGATGTGATGAACATCATCAGTGGCAGGCCTAGCTTATAGTTGATGGCGTACATTGCAAGCTCTTCGGTTCCTCTCATCGACTTTATCATTGCCTGATCTCCAAAGCGTAGCATCAGTACCGCAAATGATGCCGGGACTGTTGGCAAGCCATATTTGAGTAAGTCTTTGAATAATTTTGGGCTGATTTTGAAATCTAAGTTCTTGATGATAATCCCCAAGACGAGTAGCACTCCTGTTGCCGAGCCGATTGATTGGGCAAGGAAGACAGAATCTCCGCTGCCACCTTTGATTGCGATGAGATAATATGTTATAATTATTGTGACAATGACGAGAATTATTTTGTAGATGGCAAATCTGTATTTCTGTCTTTCCATTCTTAGTTTTGCAAATGGGATGAGAAGCAGTCCATCGAAGAATAAAACAAAGCCGGCATAGAATATCATATTATTTAAATTTTCAGAATCGCCAATTAGTCCTGCAATCTCAGAGGAATAATTTGTTATTAAAAGCAGACCAGCCGCTAGATTTATGAAAATAAAAGTAAAGGCGGATGTGAAGACTTTTTTCGTGTCGGAGGAGGAGTAAAAGCGGAAGAAAGCATTTTCTAGCCCAAAAGAGTAGAATACAATCAAGAAAGCATATAATAAACTAATATAATTCACATAACCGAGTTCGCTTTGTGTGAGGAAGTTTGTGAAAAATGGATTGAGCAAAAAGGTCAAAAATCTGCTGACTATTGTGAGCAAACCGTAGACCAGTGTGTCGGAGGCTAATATTTTTAGTTTATTTAACAAAATCTAATCAATAATTGATGTCGCCCAAGAGGCAATAATATTTCCCACAACAACTGCGTCCCTTTCCTTATTTATCAAATGTCCAACATTGTTTAGTGTGACAAAACTTTTTTGTCCTCTTGGCTGAGTAAAATTTTTCATTGTGTTTTCTTGAGAAATAATTTTGTCATCGGGAGAGTACATGACTAGCACAGGCTTAGTAATTTCATTTAATTTATGTTTTGAGTCATTGGCTCTTAAATCATCAAAAAAATGCTTTTCCAATTTATATTTTACATTATCAATCATCACATTGCCGTCTTCTCCTTTGTCGATTTTCTGTTCGATGGCAGAAAGTTTACTGGCTAGAAGAGAGGGACGATCGCCTGCTGCAATGACGCAAAGGGCTTTAATGCTGGTCAGCTCCATTGCCAGTCTCATTGCCATTACTCCTCCAAGAGAATGACCAATTAATAATTTTGGTGCCTCATAATTCTCTTGTAAATATTTATATGCAGAACGAATATTTTCCAAATTTGTGCTAAAGTTTGTTTTGGAGAAATCACCTTTAGTTTTTCCAAGTCCAGGGAAATCAAACTTTAGAACAGCTACTCCATTGTTATTGAGAGCTTTTGAGATGTATTTTACGGAGCGGTAATTAATTGTGCAGGTAAAACAGGGAATGTACATTGCAAAATATTTTATTTCACTTTCTGGCAAATCAAGTTCGGCTGAAATTTGATTATGAGCCCAGCCCATAAATTTAATCTCTTTTTTCAAGACTGCTCCATTAATAATGTTGCGTAAAAATAATGAAGGCAAATTATTCATTTTTTAGTATAATTACTTGTATATTTGGAAAACTATAAATTCTAATGACACTAAAACCACATAATTGCGATCATAGTTCTCAGATAAAGAAACCATTTCTGCCATTTATTTTGCTTGTTTCTGTTATTATTATTGGAGTTGTTGGCTATTTAATCATTTGGGACAAGGAAGGGGTTTCTGTTGTCGAAGCACTTTATATGGTTGCAATTACGATAACGACACTTGGTTTCAAGGAAGTTATGCCACTTGGCGACGGGGGCAAAGTGTTTACAATTTTTATAATGTTTGGTGGGATAGGCAGTTTGTTTTATATATTTTCGATTGCTATGGAGAATTTATTTGCGATACAGAAATTAAATTTACGAGGAATGCAGAGATTGAGAAAGAAAATAAATAATATGAGCGGGCATTTTATTATTGTCGGCTTTGGCAGGGTCGGGGCCCTAGCGGCATACGAGCTGAAGCGAAGAGGTGAGAGTTACGTGGTGATTGACAAGAATGTAAAAGAGAACCACAAATATTTCTCTGACGACGAACTTATCTTCATTGAAGGCGATGCCTCCGAAGATGAAATTCTGATGAGTGCCGGAGTAGAGAGGGCCAAAGGGATGATTGTTGCCATAGGGAATTCCGCCGTGACTGCTTTTGTGGTTTTGTCTGCAAAATCACTGAACCCAAAGCTAAACATTATTGCCCGCTCCGATGACGATGCAGTGGCTGCAAAGCTCAAGAAGGCTGGAGCCTCTCAAATTGTAAACCCGTACACTGCCGGTGGTTACAAACTTGCATCTTTGGCAGTCAATCCCAACATTGTAGATTTTTTCGACTCAAACCCAAGAGACGGCGACTCTGGTTTCAATATGGAGATGATTCAAATCTCTGATTCAAGCAATTGGCTTGGGCTTAGTTTGAAGGAGCTCGATGTGAGGAACAAATATGGGGTAAATATAATTGGAATAAGCAGAGAGGACCAAAGGCTGTCTGTTCCTAGCCCAGATTTTAGATTTGAACTTGGTGACAAGGTTTTGGCTGTTGGCAATATTGGTCAGTTGCAGAATCTTGAATCTATTATTAATTAATTTTTTTTTTTACATAATTAACATAACATTTGCGATGCTAAAAACAATATTTCTTCTTTTTCTCACAGCTTTCTTTATAAGCTCACCTGTTCTGTCTCTTGGGCTCCCACTTGGCAAATTCAAAAACTTCAAGCCAAGGAACATTGGTCCCAGCGGCATGAGTGGGCGAATCACTTCGATAGATGTCCAGCAATCTGACAAATCAATAATTTATGTTGGTACAGCATCTGGTGGACTTTGGAAATCCGGTAATGCGGGCGTGACATGGACTCCAATTTTTGATAAAGAATCGAATCAATCGATTGGCGTGGTAAAAATACAACAAACAAATCCCGATGTAATTTGGGTGGGGACAGGCGAGGGCAACCCCCGTAATTCATGCTCGAGCGGTGATGGGATTTATAAATCGATTGACGGTGGGCGGAACTGGATAAAGTTAGGTTTGCCCAAATCCAGAAGCATTCACCGAATTGAAATCAACAGATTAGACCCCGATATTGTGACCGTTGGAGTGACGGGCGATCCTTGGTCGGATTCCAAAGACAGAGGAATTTTCCAAACTCGTGATGGGGGAAATTCTTGGGCTCAGGTCTTGTATGTGAACGAACGGACAGGATGTGCCGATCTTGTGACTGACCCCATAAACCCCAACAAAATGATAGCCTCTATGTGGGAGCACAGGAGGTGGCCTTGGACATTTTATTCTGGTGGCGCCGGCAGTGGTTTGTATGTAACTTATGACGGAGGGCTTCGTTGGGAAAAAATGAGCAAGGGATTGCCAAAGGGCGAGCTGGGGCGGATTGGTATTGCCATAGCACATAGTTCACCAAATGTGGTTTATGCACTTGTCGAGGCAAAGCAGAACGCTTTCTTTCGCTCAAATGATGGCGGACATTCTTGGACTAAACAATCTGAGAAAGGATTCGGCGGCCGTCCATTTTATTACGCAGATATTTACGTAGACCCGAGCAATGAAAATAGAATCTACTCTCTTTACGGGCTGGCTTCTGTGAGCCAAGATGGAGGAAAGAATTGGGAAATATTCCTAGAATATCTAGGTGGCTCAGTCCACCCAGACCATCACGCTTTTTGGCAAGATGTGGATAATCCAGATTATATAATTGAGGGAAATGATGGTGGGCTGAATTTCTCCTACGACCGTGGCAAGACTTGGCGATTTGCCAATAATATTCCAGTTGCACAATTCTACCATATTAATATTGACAATGAAATCCCCTACAATGTTTACGGAGGAATGCAAGACAATGGCTCATGGATTGGTCCCTCTAGGGTTCGTCGCCATGGGGGTATTCGTAATTCTTACTGGGAAGAGCTTTCCTTTGGCGATGGCTTTGATGTCGTCCCAGATGCACATAATTCTCGTTATGGATACTCAATGTACCAAAGGGGAAATCTAATAAGATATGACAGAGTGAGCGGCAATCAAACATTTATAAAGCCTGTTCATCCCGATGGGAAAGAATTACGCTTTCATTGGAATGCTGCCATTGCTCAAGACTATTTTCATAAACAAACAATTTATTACGGCTCTCAATTTGTTCATAAAAGCACGAATAGAGGCGACGATT
>JAJRPT010000119.1 GCA_024280675.1 Bacteroidota bacterium | reverse complement strand
GATTATGAAATCAAGATTTTCCTTTCAACTGGGGAGTGTTCCTCTTGTTTGTCTGGAAGGTTGATTTCAGCTGTAAATTATGCAATGGATAATAATGATAAAATAACTAAGGTGAGCGTTATTGTTAATGCTGAAACGGTAGGAGATAGCCGTCAGTATCGTAAAACATTCAAACAATTGAAGAATTTAACTGTAATCGAAGACATTGGAGGAAAAATAACAAGTTCTTATAATTTTAAATTTATTCCACATATAGGACTATTTTCAGAGGACACTGAAATTACTGAACTAAATTTATCATATCCAAACAAGAATTTAAAATTAATCTCCGAACAAATAATATTTTTAGGTCAGGTTGAAGAAGGCGATATATTTACAAATTCTATAAACTCTCCTGTTGAGTATGAAAATAATAAAATTGCATTTATCGAAAATGATATTGTAAAAGTTTTAAATCTAAATAAATTTAAAATCGATTATTTATTTGAACCAGATGAAGACACATTGTATTTCCCGCAATTAGATTTTTTCTACATAGACTCACTGCCAAGAGATTTCATTTGGGAAGATGGAAGTATTTCCAAAGGTTTTTGGTATAATATTGGCACAAATTACCTGACCAAAACTTATGATTTAAATATTCTTTCAGAAAATGAAATTACACTAATTGTTTGGCTAACTGAAAAAATTACCCAAACAATTACACCTGTATCTGACTCACTCAGGAAAAAAAGTAGAGTGGCAGGCCCTGAAATGATAATGTGTATTTTACAATTCAAAAAAAATAAACTAAGCCTTGTTGATACATTAGAAGTTGTTGTAAACGATAGCCTTTCTTGGCATAGGCATAAAAAAATCAATGACAACTTCTACCTCACACAAGACAAGCACAGCAAAAAATACGTACGAAATTATGTAGTGAAAGTTTCTGATGGGACTCATAGGAGAATATTAGGGCTTGACAGATTTGGCAATACCGAAGCACTAAAATCTAATGACAGCATCATTTATTTAAAGAGTCCAGCTGGTCAATTAATTGCGTTCGATATGTATAAAAACAAAGTCTATAATATTCAGATAAATGATTTAGATAGTGCATTAGAATGCACATCATGGTCTACTTTTGCAGGAAAAGATAATTTCTATTATTTCAGAATGGGATATAGTAAAACTGATAAAACAAATCATTTAATAGTCAATAAATACTCCACAGATTTATCTGAACTTGAGACAAAAGAAATTCTAATTCCAACAGACGAAAAAGTTGTGGACATTAGTATTTTAAGATCAAATAAAAAAGATAAATTCACCTTCGCCCTCAAGCAATCACTCACTCGCTGGAATATTTACGAGCTAATTTTAAATTAGGAAAAACACCCAGGCATTGAATCATGGAGCTGGACAAATTAGTCCATGCCACCCGCGAAATTGCCAAGAGTTAAATTTTTGCACGGCGGGCGAGAAAACGAAGCAAAGACCTGTCAAAGGATTCGTTGCTCAGTGATAGGTGATAATCCACATTTTGATTGTAGCAAATTTCTTTGATAGAGTTCAAGAAATCCTGGACTGATTGCTGGTAGGCTGCTTGAATTTGATGAGGTGAGGTGAGCATCTCTTCGCTGGTTTCCATATCCACAAAAGTTGAGCCACTACCCAAATCAAAATCAATTTCTCGTGGGTCGAGTATCTGAAATAAAAGAACTTCATGCCCCTTATGTCTGAAATGTTTGAGTGCCTCCGAGATGGACTCTATGTCGTCGAAGAGGTCGGAAATGATGACAACCATACCACGCCTACGGATTCTTTCTGCCAGTATATTCAAGGCTCCGGCGGTGCTAGTTTTATCCGATGGTTGAGTTTCTTCCAAAGTCTTCATGATTCGGGGAATATAGTTTTTTTTGGCACTTGGTGGCAAAAATGTTTGAATCTGATTGTGGTAGACGCAAAGCCCGACGGCATCTCTTTGCCCCATCATCATAAAGGCAAGTGACTGCCCAAGATAGACGGCATATTGAAACTTTGAAATGTGTCCTTTTGAGGCATAAGCCATAGATTTAGAAGAATCAACTGCAATCATACAACGCAAATTGGTTTCCTCTTCGTATTGCTTGACGTAGAATCGGTCGCTTCGGGCGTAAACCTTCCAGTCAATATTACGCACTTCGTCACCAGGCCGATAAGCGCGATGTTCGGAAAATTCTTGAGAAAAGCCGTGATAAGGCGATTTGTGAAGTCCTGTAATAAAGCCTTCGACAACAAGTCTGGCTCTGAGTTCCATATTGCTAATTGAAGCAATTTTAACAGGATCGAGATATGTTTTATTTGTATTCATTTCCAGTGCAATATAACTGTTTTAACACAAAAATGTTTCAAGCACTTCTTATTATTTTAAATAAATACTGGCAAACACTGCACACATATCAAATTATATTTTTCATGCCGGCTTGATAACATAACGCACAAGACCTATTATCTCAATTTTGTCTTGAGATGCTAAAAGAAGAGGAGAGTAAAAATCATTTTCTGAGTGAAGTTCCCAACCCGAGGACATGGTTCTTAGTCTTTTGACAAGCGGGCAAGCGTTGAGCAAGCAAACAACAATCTGCCCATCTTCTGGGCTAGGACTTCTTCCTTTTTCATACCGGGTGCAAAGAAGCAAGTCACCGTGAGTGATATTGGCATTTCCCATAGAATATCCATTTACCCTAATCAGAAAAGAGTCCGAATTATCTGATTCTATGAAATGGTTTACTGTTTTTTTTACACGCTTTGCCATTGGGTAGAAATTATTTTGTCTTGTCGTTTGAGATTCCAAATTTGTTCCAGCTTAGTTAGTATATTCTTAATTTTAATAGTTCAGCAAAGTGTATGCCATTTATTTTAATTGTTTTTATCAGGAGAATGCCTTATATTTACAGTATGGCTACTACATCAAAAATCATTTTACTTTTCTCTTTATTCATTCTCAGCACAAGCCATTGCCCTGGTGGCGGAATACTCTGGGAAATAAATTCAAAAGAGAACCCAAAGTCCAAGGTATATTTACTTGGCTCAATACACATGGCAAGCGAAGACCTTTACCCAATGCCAAAACAAGTCAGTACCGCATTTTCTGATTCGGATTACCTTGCCCTAGAGCTTGACATTTCAAAGATTGATCCAGCCGAAATGAAAAAGAAAATGATGATAGGAGGAGGGAGGAACATAGATGAACTTCTCTCTTTCGAGACGATTGCCAAACTGGATAATGAATTCTTAAAGTTTGGCCTAAAAAAGAGCGTTTGGGAAAAGTTTAAACCTTGGGCGGCTCTTTTGACCCTTAGTCAATTGAAATTAAATGCAGAAGGATTCAGACCAGACCTAGGCATTGACTTTCATTATTTAATGGAAACCATCAAAGATGGCCAAGAGGTTTTAGAACTAGAAAGCTTCGAATTACAAATGGATATGTTTGCCCACCTAGACTTGTTTTCCGAGCAATACATTGAATATTCACTTCAATCGCTTGACTCAGATATTAAAATGGTCTCCTCATTAATTCAGGCCTGGAAGACGGGCGATACTTTAACTTTCTCAAAGTTTATTTGGAATGAGAAAAACGAGAAGCAAGAAGAAAATAAAAAGATTCTGAAAATAATGCTTGACGACCGAAATGTGGCAATGGCTCAGAAAATTGAGGAGTACCTCACAAGCGATAAAACTTATTTTGTCATCGTCGGAACTGGGCATCTGCTCGGCAAGGCAGGGATATTGCAACTGCTGGCAAACAAGCAAAAGTATCAGCTCATTAAAAAATAAGCCATAATAATCAATACTTTCTAAGTAATAACACTTTATAAAATCCTAGGGTAATTAAATGACGTACTCAAAACATGTATTTCTAATATTATTATCAATATTCTTTACACTTGACTCTTATAGTCAGAACCGTACAGATTATTTTAAGGCTATGCCTATAGTTAATTCTAGTGAACCAGATTGGGTTAAACTCATGTATTCTAACAAGCCAAATGTTCCACAAGTAATAGATTTATATAGATCATATTATCAGGAACATGAATTTGTAAAAACCATTCATACTCAAAATTACAAGTATTGGGTCATGCTTGTGGAACCTCTCTTGGATAAAAATGGTTTCATTGGACAAGTAAATAGAACAGAAGAAGACAATAATAATCAAATGCTAAAGGATAAATACCTCCAAAGAAATAATCTTCATAATTCAAAGAAGAGCAAAGAAAATTCTTTAGATATGAATAGTTCTGAAGAAGAATGGGTCGCTCTGGGGCCATTTGAAACATTTTCTGCTTCGACCCACGAAGCAATTTCTTGGCATAAAAACATATATTCGATTGATCAATCAAAATCAAACCCGAATATTTTAATATGTGGGACAGAGGCAGGAGGCATTTATAAAAGCACAGACAAGGCTGCTAACTGGTCGCTCATATCCAAAGGCGAAGTATTTTCGGGTGGAAATTCAGCGGTGAAAATCCATCCAACTAATCCTGATATTTTCCTACTCTCTTCAAACAGAAGGATATATAAATCTATTGATGGAGGTGTGACTTGGGCAGAAAAGTTTTTCACCGATGGGGCCGGAAACGAATTTAAATACTCGCCTTCAAACCCTAAAATAATATTTCATACTTCTAGTTCTGGTTTATTCAAATCTTTTGATTCAGGCGACTCATGGCTTAAAGTTTTTTCTGAAAGTTGTTGGGATATAGATTTCCATCCTACTGAGGCTTCCGTCGTGTACTTATTAAAATCGAACCTAGCCAAAAAGAGATGTGAATTTTTCAGAAGTGATGATGGTGGAAATACCTGGGCTTTGAAAGACAATGGATATTACACACCCTCCGATATGCAGAATGCTTCAAACTTAGGAGGGAAAATAGCCCTTACTCTTTCGTCTCCCGATCTTGTTTATGTTTGCCTGATAGGAAGTTCAAAAGCCGGTGATAGTGGTTGGATTGGCGTGTATAAGAGTTCTAATAATGGCGAGGACTGGATTAATCCCAGCGACCAAGACGGAGGTCCATATGGTGAAATAAACGGCACGGCAAACTGGAATGTTTCAGCCTACGATGGTGGCTATCATCAAGGTTTCTTTAATTTTGATTTGGAAGCAAGCCCAACCGATTCAAATAAAATTTGGTTAGCAACAATTAGACTCTCAGAATCCACTGATGGAGGAAAAACATTTAAATCAATAGGTGCTGCAAATTCTGAACGGCTATCTTATATTCACGCAGATGTGCAAGATATTGAAGTTTCTGGCAATGATATTTGGATAGCTTCCGACGGTGGGGTTAATTATTCAAACGATGAGCTGTCTTCCCATGTAGCTTTGAACAAAGGCATTCAAGCCGCACATTTCTGGGGCTTTAACACAGGGTGGAACGAAGACACCTTCACCGGCGGGAAATACCATGACGGTACTAGTGGCTGGTATGAAAACTACGGAGACGGAAAAGCCTATAATATTGGCGGAGTCGAAGAAGCCTCTGGCTATGTTCACCCAATAGAAAGCAGGAAATTGTTGTTTAGAACCCATTACAATAGTTCTAATTCAAGAGTTGTGACAATTCCAAAAACCTTTGGGGATGAGTTAATTAATCATTCATCACTTCCTATCAGGGCGAATGAATCTTATTCCGTTGCAGAACGAAGTGGTATTTACTTTGACCCCAGATATGCAGACCATATTTATGTAGGTCTTGGAAATAGAATTTACAAATCAATTGATGGAGGCGTTAATTTCGATATTATTTCTACCTTCCAAGATGAAAATGGCTTGATATACGAATTGGAAATCTCTCGATCTAATCCTGATGTGATGTATTGTGTTTACAATAAATTGGGTGGATATTGGAATCCTTGTGAAATATGGAAATCAACAGATGGTGGTAAAACTTGGAATAAAACCGAAAATACCCCCAGCGGAAACAACAGAAGATTCAGAATTTCAATTAACCCCGAAGATGAAAATAATGTTTGGGTATGCACGCCCAGAGGAGATAATGGCGATAAAGTTAGCTCTACAACAGATGGTGGTAAAACTTGGATAAATAGAACAACGAATGTCTTAGATGACGAGAATTTAACAGACATAATGCTCCAAGGTGGGGCGAACGAATTAGTTTATCTTGTTTCAAATAATGGTGTTTTCTACTGGGATACAAATGTAGGTGATTGGCTAGATTACTCACTTGGTCTCCCCTTAGTAGTGAAATCTTTACAGATTAATCCTTTCTATAGAGATGGGGAATTACGACTTGGAACAACAGGAAGAGGCGTTTGGGCAAGAAAAATGAAGGATAGCCTGTCCAAACCCATAGCCCAGCCCATCACCTATACGGGCGCAGTATATTGTTCTAAAGACTCAATTCAATTTGATTGTTATTCAATGCTAAGGCATCGGGGTGCATCATGGAAATGGTCTATTACGCCAGAGCCTTTATTTATTAGTTCAGACTCGGCAAGAAACCCAAAAGTTGTCTTTGGCTCCGAAGGTGATTTCGACGTGAGTCTCACCGTAACTGATGCTCAAGGTAATTCTGATACAAAAGTAATCTCAGATATGATAACAGTTTTAAACTCGTGTGCGACTGACTCCACGGCTGGAAATTCATTAGCAGTAAGTGAAGATGGAGATTATTTTATAGTCCCAGAAATTAATTTATCTGATATAAGCCATTTTACTTCTACTGCTTGGATAAAACCCGATGGGAAGCAGAAGGGATTTGCAGGAATTATTTCAAATGGGGAATGGTGTGCACATTGCGACACGCCAATGGGTCTAGTGTTTGATTATTATGGCAATAAATTGTATTACCGCTGGCCAGGTGGATCTGGTTGGGGTAATAACAGCGGCATGACCGTCCCTCTTGACCAATGGTCTTATGTTGCTATGGTGGTCACGCCCGATTCGGTCACACTATATTTGAATGAACAAAAGTGGGTGTCTCATGTTAATTTAAATCCTGTCAGCTTCGATGATTTATACATAGGTAAAGGACATTATTCTAAATATTTTAAAGGAAATATAGATGAAGTGACAATTTGGAATAGAGCCTTGTCTCAAAGTGAGATTAGAGATTTAAGACACATAACAAAAAAAGATATTATTGAAACTGAACCTGCTTTGCTAGCTTACTATCAATTTAATAATCGTGCTGGTCAAAAAATATTTGATAATGCAAAGAGTAATCACGGCTACATCAAAGCAAATGCCATATTAGAAACATCATCGGCCCCTGTTGGCCCAGGGTCAAGCCAAAGAATGAGAGTAGATGAAAGTGGAACATACAATTTTGACAAAGTAGGATTAGAAATGCTTTTCGGAAGTAAAAACCCAAATGGAGAAGTAGTCGTTTCTAGACTGAATACTTTCCCGAACAGTTTGCCAAATTCTAATCATTCATTTGAAAATTATTGGATAGTAAATAACTATGGAACCCCCAACTTTGATGTCTGGAAGAACATCAAATTTACTTCAGGATTTGGAAAAGCTATTGGAAACCCCGAAGATGCCTTGTTATTTGAAAGACCAGAAAATGGTCATCAGGATATTTGGACAGAACTCTGTAATGCAAATAATTTTGACAATGATTCATATAACTATATAAATGATTGCCAATTAACAAACACAAGTCAATTCTTTATCCAGTCTAGCAATAATAGTAATATTCATAAATGGATTTATATGAAAAATATTGATACAAGTATTTGTGCAAATGAGAGCATATTTCTTGGAGGTGAATGGCAAAGCACAGCTGGCATTTATAGGGACACCGTTCAAATCAGTTCTTTGATTGATAGTATTTTTACAACAAGTCTCGAAATTATAGAGCTTGATACTTCGGTAACAGTGAACGCTCTTGTTTTAATATCAAATGCCGAAGATGCTACATATCAATGGATAAGTTGCCAAACAATGGAATTACTTATTGGTGAAACAAGTCAAACCCTCACCGGGGTTGATACGGGAACTTTTGCCGTTGAAGTAACTCAAAATAATTGTACTGATACTTCGGCATGTTATTCAGTAAGTGGAGTTGGAATTATTGAAAATGATTTTGGAGAGGATCTGATAATTTTTCCAAACCCGACTACAGGAATGATTTCAATTAATTTAAGAGCCAACTACTCAAATGTTCTTTGTGAGGTATTCAATGCAACTGGGCAATTAATTAGTGTCGATGAATTTGAGAAAACTAGCCTTATAAATTTAAAGATTAAAGGCCCGGCGGCTTATTACATTGTCAAAGTAAGATTGTCGGAGGATAAAGAAATTACATTTAAAATCTTGAAAAAGTAATAAAGAAAGGAGCGACCACATAGAAAAATTATTTCATTCTACCCATGTCCTAGTTTATTTTACCAAATCATCAAACTCACTTTGAGTGATTTTAGCTTGCTTCAATATTGCTTTGAATGTCCCGATTGGAATTACTTTCTTATTTGCTGGCAGAATGACTGTTTTTTCTGAGAAATCTTAACAAATCCTAATATCAGCAACACAGATTAAATCTGTTTTGATGAATACATCTTAGGCATAAATCGTTTCCCGACCTATTTCCATATCATCGAGTTCGGTAAACTCAAGATTATCATCATCAAAATAAAGTCCCATAGCCTCTTTCAGCATATCAAGAGCTTCTTTTTTTGTCTTGCCAAAAGATGAGACTTCAGTATTCAAGCACTTTGAAACATACAAATCATTTTCACGCCAAATTATATAATCAATTTCTCTTTTCATATTTAGTTCCGACGAAATTGGGCAAGATTAATTTCAATTTACAAATTATTTTGTATATTATGGAAACACCCTTTTTTAATTTACATAGGAGTCACTCTCTAAAAACCTAACTGTCATACCCGCGAACACACGCATTGCGTGCTTGTAATTCATCTGGTAATTAGTTCATATTTTTTTGTGTGGCTAATAAATTACAAATTCGCAAAAAGCTCCATCGCTTCTTTAATCGTACCTTTGACATGATTTGCCGAAGCATCGAAGAGAGCTTTTTCTTCTTCGTTCAGGTTTAGCTCAATCAACTTCTCCATTCCGCCAGCACCGATCATAATTGGTACTCCGGCACAAACGTCAGTGTGGCCATATTCGCCTTCGAGCATTACGGTGCAAGGGAGAATACGCTTTTGATCTTTGACGATTGCTTCGCACATTTGTGCGGCAGCCGTTCCGGGTGCGTAATACGCTGATCCAGTTTTAAGAAGTCCGACGATTTCTCCGCCACCTTTTTTGGCACGTTCGACAATCTTGTCTAACTTTTCTTTTGAGATGAAATCAGTCACTGGCATTCCAGCGATTGTTGTGAAACGTGGCAGTGGCACCATCGTGTCGCCATGCCCACCTAGGAGTTGCGATTGAATATCACGCATCGAAAACCCAGTCTCCATTGAAATAAATGCGGCATAACGTGCGGTGTCCAATATTCCAGCTTGCCCGAGTACCTTGTGGCGTGGAAGACCAGTCGTCTTGAGTGCAACATAAGTCATTACGTCCAAAGGATTTGAGACAACAATAAAATAAGCATTTGGAGAATACTTCACCGCCCCTTCGGCACATCCGGACACGATTGCATTATTCTTGATTAGCAAATCATCACGACTCATC
>JAJRPT010000118.1 GCA_024280675.1 Bacteroidota bacterium | reverse complement strand
TGGTGCCACAGGAGGAGGTGCTGGCACTTCTGCAACTGCTTGAGCAGGAGGCGAAGCTACTGCCGAAGCGTCAGTCTCAATTATTGCGATTGGAGTACCGACATCGACTGTTTCATCGACTTGCACTAGAATTTCTGTTAATGTGCCAGAGTTTGGCGATGGGACTTCTGTATCAACTTTGTCGGTCGAGATTTCCAAAATCATTTCATCCCGCTCGATTGTATCGCCCACCTGCTTCATCCAATTAATTATTGTGCCTTCTTGCAAAGATTCGCCCATTTTGGGCATTACTACTTCGACTTTCATGACTTTCCTTTAAATGCTTTCTGTATTTGCTTTTCAATTTTACACAAAATAAGTAATTAATATTTTAATGACAAGATTTTGTCAGTGACACTATTTTATTTCGCAACAAAAATCACAAAAGAATATCTCCAATCTCTTCCCAAGAAGCCGCCCAGTGGTCTGCTCTGGATTCAGTTGGGTTGCGAACAATCACATATTCTGTCTCAGACCCAGTGAAACGAATTGCACCCATCCCAAAATTCTTTGCTCCAACAATGTCGGTCTGCTCAATATCGCCAATGTGAATTGCCTCGGATGGATCAATAGAAAATGGCTCAAGGGCGGTGCGAAATGCTTTCTCGTGAGGCTTGGCAACACCCGTCTCATTGGAAAAGCTAAAGGCTGAGAAATATTTCATTATGTCATTTCTCTTCATCAACTCTTGCAAGATTGTCCCTGGTGAAAATCCAGTATCAGACACCAAAGCAAGTTGGTATTTCTGGGACAATTCAAAAAGAATTTCCTCTGCACCATCGAGTAATTTTGGAGGATGCTCCAGAATACAATCCTCAAAAGATTCGATAACAATGTTTTTTGCTTCTTGGTCACCAGGCAACTTTAAGAATTTCCACATGTGTTCCAAGCAATCTTCTGCACTTGGTGTGCGGTGCTCTTTTGTCCAAATATTTTCGAAATATTCCCAAGTAGATTTCATCGCCGCGTCGTATTCATCTTTTTTTACCCAAACTCCGCTCTTGTCCATTTGCTCAAAAAGAATCCGCTGACGGTAATGATTCCGAAGCTCACCTCCCGATGAATCATAGAGTGTGTTCCAAAAATCAATAGTGATTACTTTTATTTCCATATATTTCCTTTATGTTGATTACAAATTTATATTTTTTTGTTTTAACATATTGCCTGATTATTGTTTATTTTTGTAATTGACGCAATATTTCTTTCAAGTAAATTAAATTAATTATTTGATGTCACCACTTTTTGCAATAGAAGCTGAAAAATTACTCAATGAAGGGAAAGTCCAACAAGCAATAGATTTGTGTTTGGAGGGGCTGGCTCATTACCCAAAATATGCAAGTGCCGAAGCCGTGCTAGCTCGAGCTTATAAAATGTCTGGTGATGACAAAAAAGCCAGTGAGACATTGGAAAAAGCACTCAAAGAAAATCCTCTCAACAGGACATTCAAGTCTATCAAAGAACATAATTTTGTATTGCCAGAACCCGTCTCAGATTCTCAAGAAATTGATGAAAAAGATATAAAATTAGAAAATACGAAAGAAGTTCAAGAAATAGAAAATATCGAAAAAGATATTCAAGAAAATATTGAGAAAGAAATTGAAGAAGAGATTCAAGAAGAGTTCGAAGAAGAAATTGAAGAATTGGAAATATCTGCATCTGATGTGGGCTTGATTCCAGGGCTAAAAGAAATAAAAGCTGACTTTTATGAATTCGACATTGATTTGACCAGTGCCGTGCTAAGGGAAAATATAGTAGATGCTAGCTTTATCTCAACAAGTATTATCGAAGAAAAAATATTAGAATTCAAAAATAAAATCATTGAAGAAAGTGTTGTCAATGAAGAAGAAGAAATTCTAGAAATTGAAATAAAAGAGAGTGATAATCAAGAATTTGACCCAATCGAGAAACTTGCCCTTCAGCTCGAAGATGCTAAAATTATCCCAAGTGATGGACATTTCCCCGAACCCTACGACGATGACAAAGACTTTTTTGAATTGGACAATGAAAGTAAATTAAAAGTAAAAAAGAAGATAAGCAAAAAAGCAAAGAGCAAAAAAAAGACAGAAGAACCCACAATAGTCACTGAGACTATTGCCGAGCTTTATTATGAGCAAGAAGCGTTCGAAGAAGCCGAAAAAGCATACCGCAAACTCGCCAGAACACATCCAGACAAGGCAAAAGAATACAGAGCCAAAGCCAGAAATATTAGGAAAGAAATCAAATGATTACTCTTGCTGTCGGGTGTGCTTACCCAAGAGAAACTGCTCGACTTCTGTTACATTCTCGCTTGAGCCAATAAAGAGAGGCGTACGTCCGTGCAAAGTATCTGGGCGAATTGAAAGTATGTCCTGAAAGCCATCTGTGGCTCTGCCACCGGCCTGCTCTACCAAAAATGCTAGTGGGCTGGCTTCGTAGAGTAACCTCAGCTTACCATTAGGATTTTTCTTGTCCATCGGGTACATGAAAAGCCCACCGTACAACAATGTCCTATGAAAATCTGCCACCGCCGAACCAATATAGCGTAATTTGTAGGGATAATCTCCGCCACTTGATTCTCTTTTTACAAAATCCAAATACTCATTTAAATATTTACTAAAACGCATCGCATTTCCTTCATTGACACTGTAAAAGGAAGATTTCTTGGGAATCTGCACATCTTCTGCACTCAATAAAAACTCACCAAACCTAGTGTCATAAGTAAAAATATTTACACCTTGTCCAGATGAAAAAACAAATATAGTCTGAGGGCCAAACAATACATATCCCGCCGCCACTTGCTTGTCTCCTGATTGAAGTAAATCGTGGATATTCCCGTCTCCCTCAGAAGCCGTGTCGAGACGTTTATACAGTCCCCAAATCGTACCAATAGTTACATTTACATCAATGTTTGAAGAGCCGTCAAGCGGGTCGAATACAAGAACATATTTCCCCTTTTTATTCTGACTAGGCAGTAGAATCGCTTCTTCATTTTCCTCCGAACCCATAAGACACAACTCGTCTCCACGGCTCACCGACTCTATGATTATATCATTTGCAATCAAATCTAGCTTTTTTACATCTTCACCATGCACATTGGTCTGCTCAGCTAACCCCAAAATATCATTTAGCCCAGCCCTGCGAACCTCACTTGATATAATTTTGGATGAAACGATGAGATGGTTAATAATTGAGATAAAATCATTGTCCAAAAGAGGATTAGATTCCACTTCTTCAAGGACAAATTGTTCAAGAGTTTTATTGTTTGAGTTTGACATATTTTTTATATCGTTTTTATTTAGGTTCCTGTATGCTTTTACGCAAATTTAATTAATCAATTATAATTCAGGAAGATTTGTTATTTCTTTTAGTGTGGGACTTTCTTAAAATTGCAAACGTTGCACCAGCAACTATCAGCACAGCACCAACATAGCCATAAACCGAAGTCATCTCCTTGCCCAACCAATCAAAGCCCATGCCATCCATTATATTCATGGCAATAAGTGTGATTATTGGATTTAATGTAATGATTATGCTCACCTTGTTAGCCGGAGCATACTTTAATGCCTCACCCAACGCGCCGTATGCAAACAAAGTATTTAATCCCAAAAATAACAAAATAGCCCAAACAGATGCCTCCAAATTAAAAAAAGAACTAAAGTCAATTAGCGGCAAAAACATTAGAGTAGGTATCAAATATACTAGCAAATTAATTTGATGGCTAGAATAATCTCTGGTTAGTTTCTTCTGTAAAGAAGCAAATATTACCCAAAAGATGGCAGCCAATACAGTCATATTTATGCCAAAATTTAAGTCAGTATAAATATCACCTGCACCAGAGCTTAATTGATCATAATAAAAAAGCGAGAAGCCGCACAGTGCAAGCAAAAAACCCACACCTTGCCTAAACCCAATCTGCTCTTTGTAAATCACCACTCCAACAAATGCCAAAAGTATTGGCCCCACCTGAATTATAACATTAGTTATGCTTGGGTTGGTATACTCAATGCCTAGCATATAAAAATAGTAGTTTAAACCAAGGCTGACACCCGCAATTATCAATAGCAATGGCGGTCGCTTTATTATTTTTAGATCACCAGGCTTTTTGATTAAAAAAAGAACTAGCAACAATAAAAATGCCGATAAAAATCTAAACCAAACCACCGACAGAGAATCCAAATCAACAAGTATAAATTTTAATACTATACCTAAAAATCCCCAAAGAAGAGTGGTAGCCCCCGCATAAACCAGACCTTTGATTTCTTTGTTCAAATAATTTTCCTAACACAAACGGTTAATAAAAAAAAGCTACTGTTCTCTTTGGCGTGAGAAAGTAGCTTAAAGTCAATCAAAATTTTGAATATAAGAATTAAAGACCACCTGTTTCGTCTGGAGCTTCGTCTTCTTTTTCTTCAGTAATTTTTTCTATTGTAGTTTCTTCTTTTGCAACTTCTTCTACTTTTTCATCAGTAGTTTCTTCTTTTGCAACTTCTTCTACTTTTTCATCGGTAGTTTCTTCTTTTGCAACTTCTTCTACTTTTTCATCGGTAGTTTCTTCTTTTGCAACTTCTTCTACTTTTATTTTTTTCTTAGATCCTTTTTTAGGCATATCAGTTTCTAATACTAAATCATTTGAGCCCTCGTACTGAGGAGGAGTATTTACAAACTTATCTGCATTTGGTACTGGGTGCTTGGCATTGAAATCATTAATTGTTTCTTCGTCTTGTGACCTGAGCCTTTCAACAACGCTCAATACAATTTTCTTGGATTCTTTGTCGAATTCAACAACTTGCAATGGAAGCTCATCGCCTATTCTGAAATATTTTGAAATTTCATCAACTGGAGCAAATGAAAGTTGAGACACAGGAACAAAGCCATCGACACCTTCTGGAAGCTCAACAATGACCCCCTTGTCGATAATCCTTTCAATTCTTGCTTTGGTAGTTGCTCCTACCTTAAACTTATCCTCGAATGCGTCCCAAGGGTTTATGCCAATTTGCTTGTGGCCAAGTGCTATACGTCTTTGGTCTGCGTCGATATCAAGTACAACAACTTCAATATTGTCGCCCTTTCTAACAAATTCGCCTGGATGACGGATTTTCTTAGTCCAAGACAAATCAGAAATGTGTACAAGCCCATCAACACCAGGTTCTAACTCAATGAAAACTCCAAAGTTGGTGAGATTGCGTACAATACCGCTATGGTTAGTGCCAACTGGATATTTCTTCATTAGCTCCTGCCATGGGTCTGGCTCGAGTTGTTTCATTCCAAGGGCAAGCTTCTTGTTTTCTTTGTCGATATTGAGTACTATCGCTTCCATTTCCTGACCCATCGAAACCATTTGCGAAGGATGTTTGATGTGCTGAGTCCAGCTCATCTCAGAAATATGCACAAGCCCTTCAATACCTTTTTCTATTTCAATGAACGCACCATAATCGGTAAGCGAAACTACCTTACCAGTGACTTTAATACCTTCAGCATAAATCTCACCAATCGCTTCCCAAGGATGTGAGGTGAGTTGCTTCATGCCTAATGAAATACGTTTTTTCTCTTTATCAAAATCAAGAATTACAACTTTAACACTTTTGTCCAGCTCAACAATTTCTGAAGGATGGGTAACCCGACCCCATGAAAGATCTGTTATATGAACAAGCCCATCAACTCCACCAAGATCGACAAATACTCCAAAGTCTGCGATTGCTTTGACAGTTCCTTCCAGAACAAGACCTTTTTCAAGTTTGCTCATAATCTCGAGTCGTTGCTCAGATAGCGCCTCTTCGAGAAGTACCTTATGAGAAACAACTACATTTTCTGAAGGGTGATTGACTTTTACAACCTTAACTTCAATGTCTTGGAGAACCCACGCATCGAAATCACGAACTGGGCGAACGTCGATTTGAGAACCAGGCAGAAATGCCTCAATTCCTTTTAAATCTACAACCATACCGCCCTTAATCCTGCGAAGAATTTTAACCACGGTAACATTTTGTTTGTCGTAGAGTTCCATGATTTCTTCCCAGATTCGCATAAAGTCTGCACGTCTGCGAGAAAGAACCATCTTGCCATTTTTATCCTCAATCTTTTCTACGTATACGTCAAACTCGTCACCTTCTTTGTAGGCTTCGGCGTTGATAAGCTCGGCGCGAGAGACCGAACCAAGCGACTTAAAGCCAATATCAACTAAAATTTCATCTTTTGTTATTTTTATTATTTTACCCTGAACTAGCTGATCTTCCTTTATTTGAAGAACACCTTCGGAGAACATATTCTCAAAATCATCATCACTTAACTCAAGCTCATCAAAGCCATATTCCATCAACTGCTCAACCGATTTGCTAGCTTCTTCTTTGGGCTTCTGCTCTAGTATAGTTTGTGCATTTTGTTCTTCGGTCTTGCTTTCTGCAACTTCGGCGACAGCTTCTACTGAATCAACAGTTTTTGTTGCCTGGGGTATGTTCGCCTCAGTTTGTGGATTAACCTCTTCTGAGCTAGTTTCTACCGCTTCGTCTGCGGGGGGGGTGTTTGTTTCGTCCAACATTTGAACTCCTATTCTTGAATTGTCATCGGCTTTGCTTTTTTTGACGAGTATGCTTGTTTTATTCAAAGCTTGCCGAGGATTGGTTGATAATATTTTGGTAACTCGCCACAATACAGAACGCAAATTTATGAAATTCTTCTGACAATAAAAAACAAAATCTTTATATTTACTCACTCGGCAAATTTCTACCAGAGAGTATCATAACGCTCGAAGCAAGTGATGCCAAGGAATCTGAATATGTGAGTATTGACGTGTCCCCTTCAATTTCTGGCTCAGAGTAGGGGTCACCAAAAAATATATTAATTGTGCTTGATGATTTGCCAGCGAGGTATTCTTTAATATTATTTATTCTTTGAGTTAGCCCAAGATTATTAGTAAAGGCTCTTCCCTTATAATAATAACAGAAAATAAATATTTCAGCATTTTTAGTTCCCTCTTTCATTGCCCGCAAATCAGATGGAGAAATATTCTCGTCAATGAATGCCATATCAATATTATTTTCTATGGCTTGTGCTAACAAATTATTGAACATTGAGGCTTTTTTGAAATCTTCATCTTTTTGCAGAAATGAAAAAACGCCAACAGAAACATCTTCATCGATTGGAACAAGATTTTTTTTGATTCGCAGTTCGGTAGAGAGTCTGGCAATTCGTAATGCTACCTTTTCGTGCTTGAGGAATTCCTCCTTTAATTTGTCCGAATAAAAGGGCTTCTTCTCAGATATTAATTTAAACTTATCTAGCAAGAAACTTGCATTCTTATCCAACAATCTTTGAAAATCTTCATCACCATTGTACAATTTCTCAAGATGCTCTATTGCCTCTTCTGCGTCTTGTGGCATTAGTGCAATGTTATTGCCAGCCCTCAAAGCCAACTCACTGGCTTGAGCTGAATTATATTCTTTGCTAATCGCCCCCATATCGAGCGCATCAGTGACGATAATTCCATAAAAATTAAGTTCATCTCTGAGCATATCAATTATACTCTTGGACAAAGATGCGGGCATCTTATGGTCAATCGATGGCACAAGTAAATGTCCCATCATAACCGAACTTACGCCATTTGCTATAGCTTTCCTAAATGGCTCAAGCTCAAACCCTTGTAGCTCATTTGCACTTGGTTCAAGAGTAGGCAACTGCAAATGAGAGTCCACAGAAGTGTCGCCATGACCAGGGAAATGCTTGGCACAGGACAGGACATTAGACTCGGTCAAACCACGGACATAAGCCGAGGAATGAAGGGCAACTCTTTTTTCGTCCTCACCAAAGGAACGAATGTTTATTACTGGGTTTTGTGGATTTGAGTTTATATCACAAACAGGCGCCAGCACCCAGTTGATACCGATAGACGAGGCTTCCTTGCCAATTAATTGCGATGCAACAAAAGTAAGTTTATAATCTCCAGTCCTCCCCAGTGCCATTGCGTGTGGAAATTCAGTTCCCTCCAAGAGTCTCATTGGAAGACCGTTTTCAAAGTCTGATGCAAAAATAATTGGGTCTTCACGCATTCCTTTAATTGTTTTTATGACCTTAGACACCAGGCTTAAATCAATCCTCCCAAAGACACAAAAGCCACCAACCCCCAATTCCACAAGTTTTGATATTTTGCTTGCATAAGCAGAATCTGAACTGAATTTATCAATGTCAAGGCGTGGAAATACGCAATATGAATAGGCTTTCATTGAGAATTTTGCTTTAATAGTTTTATAAAAATATTCTGAGACTTATTCCCATACCAAATCTATAATAGAAATAGTCCTGCTCTAGGATTGTAAATCTTGTTAGTGTAGATTTTCTTGCAGTATACAATTCATCTAAAATTATTTTATTTGACGAGAATATAAATAAGTCTAAATTTGTTCCAAGATATACTTTTTTGAATAATTTATAATATATACCCGAGCTAAACTTCAGTCCTAAATTTGTGATTGCCCCAGCAAAATTTAATTCTTCTTCATCGCCTTGGACCGAGATATCGGGATTTATAATAAACTTAGTATTAAAATTAGTCTTTTGGTATATGGCACTAGCTCCAAGAAACAATTCGAGGTCATCTATTGGTAAAATATTTGAAAGTGCTTCTGTCCCAAAGTGAAAGTTCTGACCAATTTGAACTGAAAACCCGCTACCCTCATAGTCTGGCACTACTTTTCGTTGAACACTAATATCTTTTACATTACCACTGGTGTCTACTTCAGTATGACCTGCTTGTATGTATTTTATAGAAAATAGTGTATGGTCTTTGCTTTCCACATCTATATAATTATACTCGGCAAACAAGGAGCGATTGCTTGAAACCATGTAATGATAACTTAGCCCATACTTGCTGCTTTCTTCCAACAACTGTCCCAGTGGGTAAATTAATGAAATAGAATGCTCAATTTTTGAGAGTTGCTCAGATAAGACATCGTCAAACCCTGATTGACGATCGCCTTGATCCCATACCAGATTAAAGTCTTCTGGCTTAATCTCAGGAGGATGTATTTTTGTTGTTGAAAAATCATTTTCGTATAAACAATCCATAATCCGCAACTTTCTGTAAAGATTTTCAAAAAGCAATTCATTTCCATTAATTATAATCTCATCGCCTTTGGGCAGTACCTTTATAGATTTAATGTTGTTTGCTGGCAATAGTGTATTATTATTCTTTCTCCAATCATAGATTTCGCCATTGGAGAGAAGAATGTAATTTTCGTTGGCAATAAATAAGTATCCAGTAATTTTTTCATTATCGATACTCTTGATTTCCAATCTATACCTAGACTTGGTTTGAATTGCTTTTGGTATAAGAATACCCTTCACTCTAAGATTTTTGAAAGAATTGCTAAACTTATGATGTGCTAATCTGGTGTCGAATGATTCTCTATTGTTTATATAATATCTAAACGCAGACAAATCTTTTCCACTCAGCGTAAACTCCTTGAGATCACCTGCCGAAATTACTTTATAAATAATTTCACTTTGCGTGCTTGATACTATTTCAACGGTCTCAATATTTTTTATATTGGGAAAAAGCCCGAAATAATCAGCCACTGCTCCGCCGAATTCTTGGCTAATTCTTGATGTCTGATTGTCTGGGTGAGCTTTCTTTTGTTTCTTTTGAGAAGAGAATAATTGAACTGTGCTAAACAGCATTAAAAGGCTAATGAGAAGGGAAAGCCTACTCTTAATTTGTGAGTACATTGGGGTTCTTGTCATTGAATCTATTTTATCGATTACTCTTATATTCATTAGCTAAAGAATTCCAAATTTATGTCAAATATAAAACTCAATTTACAAAAAGAGCTGATTAAATAATCAGCTCTTTTTACTTCTATACCATAATGAAAGTCTTTGACAGGAGCCTTTGACGGGGATCTTTCAATTTATTTGCGAGAGGTTTACTCAGCACTTGCTTCTTCTGCTTCCTTTGCATCTTTTTCGGCTTGAATTTTATCTGCTTTACGCTTAACCCTCAATCCTTTTCTGCGAGTGTGTCGCGCGTTTGCAATTTCTTTGTGCTTTTCTACCGCTTGGGCAATTTCTTCTTCGGACTTGCCTTTGAACTGCAAGTGACGGGCAAGCAAAACACCCTCATAGGACATCATGTGACGAATCCTCTCAGTTGGCTGAGCACCAACATTCATCCAATAAATCGCGCGCTCTGTATCGATTCTAACTGTGCCTGGACTTGTGTTTGGATCATAAAAACCGATCTTTTCAAGAAATTTACCATCACGCTTAACACGAGCATCAACGGCCACAATGTCATAGACTGGTTTGTGAATCCGTCCTTTTCTACGCAATCTTAATTTTACCATTTTACTTTTACCTTTGTATAATATTTAATTTTTTAAAATTCATTCCTCAAAACGAAATCAGCCTCTACCAAAACCTTTGGGCATACCCAAACCCTTCATCATACGATTTCTTTTGCCAGAGTTCATGCCCTTCATCATCTTCTTCATGTCTTCAAATTGTTTCAAAAGGCGGTTCACATCTTGGACTTTGGTGCCAGACCCTTTTGCAATTCGCCTACGCCTAGAGCCATTAATTATTTTAGGGTTAGTACGTTCTTGTCTAGTCATTGAGTAGATGACGGCCTCAACCTTATTGAAAGCATCATCGCCAAGATTAACATTTCTGAGTGCTTTATCCATTCCGGGAATCATTCCTAACAAGTCTTTTAGTGAACCCATTTTCTTAATCATCTTGAGTTGATCTAAAAAATCATCGAATGTGAATTGATTCTTGCGGATTTTGTCTTCGAGCTTCTTTGCATCTGCTTCGTCCATCTGAGATTCGGCTTTTTCGACAAGGGTAAGAATGTCTCCCATGCCAAGTATCCGTGAGGCAATACGTTCTGGGTGAAATGGTTCAAGGTTCTCAGGTTTTTCACCCGTTCCAACAAATTTTATTGGTTTGCCGACAACCGACAATACAGAAATTGCTGCTCCTCCACGGGTATCACCATCGAGTTTTGTGAGAACCACACCGGTGAGTTCTAATTTTTCGTGGAACGCTTTTGCCGTTTGAACAGCATCTTGCCCAATCATTGCGTCGCAAACAAATAGAGTTTCAGTGGGCGAGGTTGCATCTGAGATTTTCTTTATTTCCTCCATCATCACTTCGTCTACTGTGGTGCGACCAGCGGTGTCAATGATGACTGTGTCACGCCCAAATTTACGCGCATAAGCGATTGCATTTTGAGCAATGGAGACTGGGTTATTATTTCCCTCTTCTGAGAAGATGGGAACTTTGACAGTCTTGGCAACTTGTTTTAGTTGTTCGATTGCAGCAGGTCGGTAAACATCACAAGCGACAACTAATGGTTGCCTGCCTTTTTTGCGAAGATTGCGAGCTAGTTTCCCACAAAAAGTAGTTTTACCAGAGCCTTGAAGTCCTGCAACTAAAATTACGGTTGGTGGTTTGGGGGAGAACTGCAAGTCGCTACGCTTGCTACCCATGAGCTCCACTAACTCATCTTTTACAACTTTTACAATTAATTGATGTGGCAGAAGTTTTCCTTTTACTTCGGTGCCAATGGCTTTTTCTTTTACAGATGCAATGAATTTCTTAGCTACATCTAAATTGACATCTGCTTCGAGTAAGGCACGACGTACGTCAGTCATAGCCTCAGACACATTTTCTTCGGTAATTTTGGCTTGACCACGGAACCTTTTCAGGCTCAGCTCGAGCTTTTCTTGCAGATTCTCAAACATATTTTAATTCTTGACCTTATATTCCAGGAGTAGGATTTTATCTTTCAGAAATGGACACCTACGCCCTCTTTAAGTATATTCTGATTAAGTACGAACCACAAACTTAACAAAAACAATCTGATAAGCAAGCGAATTTTTATCTGTTTGCTAGAAAAAGTTTAATTACCAAATACTTTCTTAAGCAAATCGGTGCTGCGGGCAAGGGGATTTTTGCGAATATTTTTCTCTTCCTTTTCTATCATTACAAAAAGTCCATAGAGTGCTTTTTCTGTTACATAAGCCGTCAGGTCAGGATTAATTTTATCTACAAGTGGGATTTTATTATAGGCAGTCATCATGGCATTCCAATGCTTTGTACCATCAACTTTCCTTAGTGACTTCTCAATAATTGGTCTGAATTCAGATGTTAATTTACTTGTTGTATTTTTCTCAAGATAGCGGGTTGCAGCGTCATTTTTGCCCTTTACAATACCAACAGCATCAGAAACTGTCATCTTCTTTATTGATGATAGGAACACATCTTTGGCTTTTTTGGCAGCATCTTCGGCGGCACGGTTCATCGTCTCGACTGCTTTATCTACTTTTTTACCCATCCCAACTTTCCGCAAAGTACTCTCGACCGTTTTTGCTTCCTTTGGGAAGGGGATTTTAATTTCTGGATTTTTGTAGTAACCATCTACTTTAGAAACTAAGTCACTTCCCTTGCTAATGCCTTTGGAGAGTGCTTCTTTGATTGCTCTTGCGGCTTCATCTTTTGAAAATGCTTTTGTTATATCTTTTTTCTTGATTATCTTTTCTGCATCTTTTTTTAGTTTGTCAAAGAATTGTGCGTTTGATTTGCAGCCGTAAACAGAAAACAATAACATTGTTAGTACAAGAAATTTAGCCATTTGATTATTCTTTATTAATTTAAAAAATTATGAAAACGAAAATTACGATATATTTGTCATAATCTAAGGCAACTAGTTTGTAAAATCTATTTAATTATAAAATCATGAAATATTTAATTTTAAGCATAGTGATTTCTTTGAATCTTTTTTCCCAAGATGAAAACTTAGACAAACTGCCCTATGATGACGCACCTCCTGGGGTTGAGGAGAATGAGTATTTCGCTCTTGGGGCGGGTTATGGCGTTGCTTTCAAGTTTGCCAAAATCGACGAGATAAATAGTCTCATCTCTAATTATAATCTTGAGGAGATTCCCACTCCTTTGGTGCTCAATGGCGGGATGATGTTCTACAGCCTTCCTTTTTGGGTTGGTTCGAGAGTGTCCATTTGGTCTTTTTCTGGTGTTTCGGAGGAAAAGAATAATGATGCTTTTGCCAGCCTTCCAAGTTCACACATTGGTCTTGGCTTTGATTATGGCTATGTGATAATTAAAACATTAGCTTTGGTTGGAGGTTTAAATATTTCTTTGACAAGTATTGAGTTTGAGATTTCGAGCAAATCCGAGGGGGCAATCAAATGGGGGGGCGAGGAGATTTTGAGTAAAGGCATGAGTGTTGAACATAAAAATTATCATTTTAGTCCTAATATTGGATTGGAGTGGGCGATTACAGATTTCCTGATGTTCAGGCTCAATGGTGCTTACAATATTTCGCTCCTAGGATTTGGCAACGCTAGGGAATGGACAATAAATAATATCGAAGAGCGAAAAGATATTTTTCAAGATGTGAGCAATGATGGCTTAGTTGTTTCGGCTGGAATATTCATAGGTTTGTTTAATTATTAATCACTTGGAATCTAATTTTTGGAGTGATTTGTAAATAACACAAAATCAGCATATATTTGTGGCTATTCATTTGTGAAAAACCGAATAGTGTTTTCTAGGTATTGACAGGGGCCCATAGCTCAGTTGGTTAGAGCGCCGGACTCATAATCCGTCGGTCGTGGGTTCAAGTCCCTCTGGGCCCACTGAGCAAATTAGCTAATCTCTTTATTAACAAGAGGTTAGCTTTTTTCGTAATAAGCGTGGGTGGCACTTTGGGTAGCACTTTTTGAATTTATAACATATTTATGTACAGAAACCTGCCTAATTTACAAATTTATAATTAAACTATAAACAGAAATCATCTATCCAATTCCCGGTACTAAAATAATCTTCATATTTTCCAGAACACTTACAACCCCGAGATTTACATTCTTTACAAAGGTTTTTCTTATCACCACAATTGTCGCATGTTACCGAAGCTGTCTGGACTAAGTCTAATGGACCAAACTCTGTAGAACATTTGTCACAGTTCCCATAAATCTGTTGAGAGTGTAATTTAAACTCTGTCTGGTATTGATTAACTTGTAAAATTAATTACCAAAGGACAGAAGTTATGACAGCGAAAGAATATTCGG
>JAJRPT010000117.1 GCA_024280675.1 Bacteroidota bacterium | reverse complement strand
GGGGAATTGGACTCATCTTTTCAACAAGAAATGGTATTCAAAATTTACGCTTGGCTTTACAAGAAGTGATTTCAATACAGAAATTTGGGTGCTTGATGCCGATGAAAATTACGAACTAATCTCAAAGCAAACTCAGGTGAACAATGCTAGTCAAGAGCAATTTGCAACAGCCAAATACATACTCAACTATTCTCCAAACTCCAGACATTATTTCAGCCTGGGTGTCGAAGGGAAATACAAAGAATACTCGATCAATAATAATTATTATGATTTTACACTGGCCGGTTTGGAGTTTGAGGGGGCCGATAATCTGTTGAAAGAAGAAAATGCAATTCAATCTTTTGCATTTGTGAATTGGAACTGGAAAATCTCAAAGAAATTAACTTCGAACTTCGGAATCCATTCACAATATTTTAGCCTAAGTGAAGATTTAACCATTGAACCAAGATTTGCTCTGAATTATTCGGAGAACAAATGGATTAACTTTAACATTGGAATTGGTCTGCATAGGCAAACTCTGCCGCTTTTGCTTTATGAGACCAAAAGTGAAAATAAAAACCTAGAACCGATGCAAGCCGTTCATTACCTTGCTGGGTATTCAATCCTGCCAAGCGATGATTGGCAAATTAAACTAGAGGCATTCTACAAAGATTATTCAAAAGTGCCGGTTGAGAAAGACACAGTTTCATGGTGGTCAATGTCCAATGTGGGTGCGGCTTATGGCCCTGTTGAAGTGCAAGGAATAAGCGCCGAAAGCAAAGGAAGAGGCAGGACTTATGGAGTAGAATTCTCGCTAACAAAGAATTTCTCCGATGGATATTATATCACACTTTCAAACTCATATATTAGACAAGAATTTGCCACTAAATTCAAAGATGAAAATGGTGATTTGATTTACAGAAATGGTGCATTTGACAACCAACTTGTGGTCAATCTCTTGGCTGGATATGAATGGAAAATTGACGGGAATAATACATTGGAGTTCTCTACAAAACTTTCTTTTTCCAATGGCGTGCCTTTTACGCCCATCGACAGGATTAAATCAAGCCAAGAAAAAAGAACAGAATACAATGAAGAACTTAGCTTTCTTTCAAGAAAAAGTAATTATTCTAAAACCGACATAAGAATTGATTGGAGGCAGAATTTTGAAGGATTCTCGATGGTGAGTTTCTTTTCCATTGAAAATGTGTTAAATACTCAAAATGAGTTCTTCAGAGCCTATAACCCAGTTACTCAGAAAGAAAGGGTGATTAATCAAATTGGACTGCTTCCCATTGGTGGATTTAAAATTGAGTTCTAAGCGATGGCTTGATGAAACTTCCATTATTTGTCTGAAATGCCAATGGTGCCAATGGTGCCAATGGTTTCAATGGTGCCAATGGTTTCAATGGTGCCAATGGTTTCAATGGTGCCAATGGTTTCAATTTAATTATTTTTCTTTGAATTTATTCCAGAAAAAGTCCAGACGGGCTTTGATTTTTGACTCACGTCCATTTTCTGTTGGATTGTAATATTTCTTATCCTTCAAATCCTCTGGTAAATAGTTTTCATCTACAAAATTGTTGGGGTAATCATGGGGGTATTTATAGCCTTTGCCGTAGCCTTCTTGTTTCATCAGCTTTGTGGGTGCATTTCGGAGATGTTTGGGCACATCTTGCCCCGCCCCTCTTTTTGCGTCCTTGCAAGCATTCTCTATCGCCAGATAAGAAGCATTTGATTTGGGTGCAGAAGCAAGGTAGCTCACGCCATGGGCGAGGTTTATACGGCACTCAGGCATTCCAATGAGATTCACTGCGTCGAATACTGAGACGGCAAGCGAAAGAGCAAACGGGTCTGCGTTTCCAATATCTTCGGAGGCAAAGACGACCATACGGCGTGCAATGAATTTCGGGTCTTCGCCAGCAATCAGCATTTTACTCATGTAAAAAATTGCAGCATCGGGGTCTGAGCCACGCATTGATTTAATGAATGCAGAAATAGTATCATAATGATTTTCTCCATTTTTGTCGTATTTAGCAGTGCGTTGCTGGATTGCCTTTTCAAAATCTTTGTTGGAGAGAATGATGTTGGATCCCTCTTGCTCGTCCTTCATTTTCATTGCCAGCTCGAGTGCGTTCAAAGAAGAGCGTGCATCTCCGCCAGAGACTTCAATCAGAAAATCAATATTCTCAATTTCAATCTCGTAGTTGCATAACAGCAAATCTTTCTTGCAAGCATTCTCTACAATCTTCGTTATCTCCTTTTGTGTCAATGGCTTGAGTATGTAGACTTGACAACGGGAAAGCAATGCACCATTGACTTCAAAAGACGGATTCTCAGTCGTTGCACCAATCAATGTAATCAGTCCAGACTCGACTGCGTGGAGCAATGAATCTTGTTGGGATTTATTAAAGCGGTGAATCTCGTCGATAAAAAGCAATGTTCTTTTATTTTTCCTCTTCTTTAATTCAGCCTCGGCAATTACCTTTCGCAGTTCTTTTACGCCGGAGTCGATGGCAGAAAGTTTTCTGATTTCATAACTAAGGCTCTCGGCTAAAATATTTGCGAGTGTAGTTTTGCCAGTGCCGGGTGGTCCCCAGAAAATAATTGACGGCAGGAAATCTTGCTCTAGGAATTTTCTGACCGCACCATCATCTCCGATTAAATGCGATTGGCCGACTACTTCGTCTAATGTTTTTGGTCGCATTCGCCCAGCAAGTGGTTTGCTCAAGAAATCATCCAGCTTTTCTTTCTCTGATTTTTCGTTTGTAAAGAGTTCGTTCATAAGAGGTTTTTTTTTATTGCAGACACGAAAATACTAAAGAATTATTTAATAGCACTAGTGTTAGCGACATTAGTGTTAGCGACATTAGTGTTAGCGACATTAGTGTTAGCGACACTAGTGTTTAAGAATTTAAATATTGGAATGCCACTGGTTTGGGGATTAGAAATAATATCTTTATCTGAATACTCAGCATCTGGATTGGAGATGATGTTATCAAATGTTTTATTCAAGTCCTTGTGAAATTTATTGGCCAATACCACAGAAAACTTTTCGTAATACTTTAAAGCTTCGGCCAAATCTTTACGAACTAGGCTATGAAACAGCAGTTTCATTCAAACCCAAACTCTTTTTTTATTCTCTGGTAAGGAATGTAATCTTCTTCTTTTGTTGTGTTCCATCTTTTTTCTACCTCTTGGTATAATAAAGGCTCATCATTGCATGAAAGGACAGAACCTTTGATGCTAGCAAACATATAATCAATGAGCTGGAGCTTTTTACTGACATTCAGTTTGTCTATTTCTTCAATCAAGTTCATAGGAAATCCCATTTTATTGCAGACACGAAAATACTAAAGAATTATTTAATAACATTGGTGTTAGCGACATTAGTGTTAGCAACACTAGTGTTAAGTAATTAAAAATCCAGCTTAAAATTAATTAAACTGGATTTACTGTTAATTCTTCTGAAATATGATTTTGCTAAAGAATTTAAATTTCAGAATGCCGCTCGTTTGGAGGATTGTTTCTGTCTCTGTTGTCCGGCGAACGCCTGTCATCACGTCTTGGAGGACGAGAGTCTCTTCTGTCTCCACCACCACGGCCTCCTCGATCATCTCTTCCGCCTCGTCTGTCATTTGAACGTTGGCGTGGAGGGCGATCGACCCAACCTTCTGGTTTATCAATCAACTCACGGCGGGAAAGTTTCATTTTGCCATCAGGTGAAACGTCCATACATTTCACTTGGACTTTGTCTCCAACATTAAAGTAAGGAGTCATATCATCGACTCGCTTCCAATCAATTTGTGAAATATGAAGAAGTCCAACTATTTTTGGCATGATTTCAACAAAGGCACCAAGACCTTCTCGAAGCTCTTTTATAAGGCCATCATAGACAACACCCACCTCTGGTTTTGCAAGAAGTTGCTCAATGAAGTCTTGTGCTTTTTTGGCATTTTCGCCATTTGTAGCAGCGATGGTCACTGTTCCATCATCTTCGATATTAATTTCAACATCGCAATCTGCACAAATCTCACGAATTACCGAACCACCAGAACCAATTACTGCACCAATTTCATCGGTCGCAATTTTCATCACAGTAAACCTTGGAGCGTACTCGGAAAGCTCCTGACGAGATTCAGATATTGTTTCTGCCATCTTGTCCAGAATGTGCAAGCGACCGACATTGGCCTGGGACAAAGCAGATTCTAAAAGCTCAATGGTAATCCCCTCAATCTTCATGTCCATCTGACAAGCAGTAATTCCGTCCCTTGTGCCTGCAACTTTGAAATCCATGTCGCCGAGGTAATCCTCGTCTCCAAGAATATCAGAAAGAATTGCTGTTTTTCCATCTTCGATAATGAGTCCCATTGCGATTCCAGAAACAGCTTTCTTTACCGGCAAACCTGAATCCATCATTGACATTGAACCAGCACAAACAGTTGCCATTGACGAGGAGCCATTTGACTCCAATATCTCAGAAACTATGCGAACGGTGTAGGGGAAGTCCTTGTCGTCGGAAATCATGCGTTTGAGTGCACGTTCGGCCAAGTTCCCGTGACCTATCTCACGGCGTGATACTCCGAACATACGACCGGTTTCGCCCACTGAATAAGGTGGGAAATTATAATGAAGGTAAAATTTTGCTGTGTAGGTGGGAAGAAGTCCATCCACCATCTGTTCATCCGTTTTTGTGCCGAGTGTACAGGTGGTCAGAGACTGGGTCTCCCCTCTTGTGAAAAGTGCCGAGCCGTGGACACGTGGCAAAAGCCCAACTTCGCCCGAGATTGGGCGGACTTCGTCCAGTTTGCGACCGTCAAGACGTTTGCCGTCTTCGACAATCATTTTCCTCATTTCAGATTTTTCTAGTTTGCCAAAACCTTGACCAATGTATTTTTCGTAGTTGTCAGAATATTCTTCTGATTCGGCGTATTTTTCTTTGGCTAGGGCAACTGCTTTTTCTTTTAGTAAACGACGAGTTTCTGTACGCTCGGATTTTGTAGTCACCTTGTGTACATATTCCTTGAGTTCATTTCCAACAGAATTTTCCACAAATTCAACAAATTCCTCGGGAGTTTCCCTCAGTTCAAATTCCCGCTTGGGGCTAGAAATGAGTTTGGCTAGTTCCAGTTGGAGATTGTTTAATTCTTTGACTCGAGCGTGGCCATAGGTAACTGCTTCAAGGAATTCTGATTCAGAAATCTCGTCTGATTCTCCCTCGACCATGTTGACGGCTGAGTTAGTTCCTGCGACCGTGATGTCTATATCGCATTGCTCAAGTTGAGATGGCGACGGATTTGATATAAATTTCCCATCCAAGCGACCAACACGAACTTCCGAAATTGGACCGGCAAACGGAATATTAGAAATAATAAGTGCTGCCGAAGCACCAAGGCATGCCAGGTTCTCGGGATCGACATCGGGCTCGGCCGAGAAGGCATTGGCTATGATTTGTGTCTCATAATTCCAATCTTTTGGGAATAATGGACGGCATGGTCGGTCGATAAGACGAGCTACCAGAATTTCTTTTGTGGAAGGACGTGCCTCACGCTTTAGGAATCCACCAGGGATTTTGCCAGCCGATGCCATCTTCTCACGGTATTCTACCGAAAGTGGTAGAAAATCTAAATCTTTTGGCGTGGTTCCAGCCGTTGCCGTTACCAGTACCATTGTGTCGCCTGAGCGAACCATTACTGAGCCGTTTGCAAATTTTGCATATTTGCCGGCTTCAAGGGAGTACTCTCTCCCTTCTATCTCTATACTTACTTTGTACATATTATATATATTTTTTTAAAAAAAAAGCCATTAGGGAATATTTTTCACCATAATGACTGTAAAACACTTTCTATTTAATTTTTCCGATATGAATTCATATTGTTTTTGTCCTGTGGACATTTTACCAGAGGCAATTCGGAATTGTCAATCAATGCCAAATATTTATAGCCCCGCACATACTATACAGCCCACCTTTCTACAACCCGACTTTCTACTAACCCACCTTCTGCAACCCATCTTCTACAACCCACCTTTCTGCAACCCACCTTCTACTAACCCACCTTCTGCAACCCACCTTTAAAAAGTCATGGCGTGACCTATTTTCGTAATCCTAGTTCGGCAATGATAACTCTATAGCGTTCAATATGGCGATTCTGCAGATAAGAAAGCAACTTACGCCTCTTTGATACCAGTGCAATTAGACCACGACGTGTGTGATTGTCTTTTTTATGGATGCCAACATGAGCTGTTAAATCTTTGATTCTCGATGTTAAGATAGCTATTTGTACTTCGGGCTTGCCTGTGTTTTTGGTGTCTCCGCCAAATTTTTCCACAAGCTCTTTTTTCTCTTGAACACTTACCATTTATCGCTTTCCATTTATTATTTTCCAAAATATTTGTTTGAATACAAAAAACAAAGTTAATGAAAAAAATACATTAAATAAAATAAAATTAATTAATGTTGAATAATTCTCTGCATTGGCTTTCATCGCTTTGGATTTGAGTGCTTAATTGAGAGCTTGATTCAAACTTTCTTTCCATCCTAAGAAAATGATGAAAATTAATGCTCATTTCCTTGCCGTAAAGATTTTCTGAGAAATCAAAGAAATTCACTTCTATTAACTGCTTTTGCTCGCCCCCGAAAGTTGGACGAGTGCCGATATTTGCCATCCCATAAAGCAGTTTATCACAGTGCATTGTGCTGACGGCATAAACTCCAGACATTAATATCAGCTTGTTCGGGTCTTGTGGGTAAATATTTGCTGTGGGGAATCCAATAGTACGCCCTCTTTTTTCGCCCTCTTTGACCACTCCAGAAATTGAATAGGGGCGACCAAGCATCATGTTGGCAGAGATGAGATCGCCACTGGCAAGGGTTAATCTAATCTCTGTGCTAGAAAATACTGTTTCATTCTGAGCAAATGCCTCGATTCGCTCGATCTCAAAATGGTGCTTGGCTTTAAGTTTTTTTAGCAGTTCAATGTCGCCCGATCTGTCTTTTCCAAAAAAATGATCGTAGCCAATAATTATTTTTTCCACACCAATAGACCCTACCAAAGATTGCTCAACGAAATCATTTGCTGATGTTTGAGAAAATTTCTTATCGAAGCTAAGTATTAATACATTGTCGATTCCTAAATCTTCTAGTGTTGAAATTTTTTCTTGGCTTGTGGTTAATAATGAAAATGGAATACCAGTCTGGGATTGGAAAAAGACTTGCGGGTGTGGGTCGAATGTTACGAGTAAGTTTCGCAAGTTGTCTTCTTCGCTGAGATCTATCAAACGCTCCAATACTGACAAATGACCAAGGTGTAAACCGTCGAATGAACCGACGGCAAGAACAGTGTTTTTGTCGTAAGGAACCTCGTCTATGCTTCTGTAAATATTCATATCTAGTTCTAAATAGATTTTTCAGATGATAGCATCTCATTTATTTCAGAAATTGTTACCGCATCGGATATGTCAAAATTAGCAATTTTTTCACGCCTCAAAGAATACAAATATCCTCCAACTCCTAACTTGTCTCCAAAATCTCTGGCAATGGCTCTTATGTAAGTCCCCTTTGAGCAGTGAATTCTGAATTTTATAATTGTGTCTTTGTACTCCAAAATATCAAAAGAATGAAGCTCTACAATAGATTCTGTTCGTTCGAAGTGCTGACCTTTTCGAGCCATATCATACATCTTGCGACCCTTAATCTTCTTTGCAGAAAAGCGTGGAGGTAATTGTGATATTTTCCCCACAAATTCTTTTCTTACTTTTTCAATCTCAATTTCATTAATTGCTGAGCAATCTGCAAGCCAGGTTTCTGGGTATTCTCTGTCATCACTCTCAGTCTTTGCGCCCAACTTGATCTCACCCGAATATACTTTGTCCAAAGCAGTCAGCTCGCCCAATTTCTTGGTTCCTCTGCCAATCCCCAAGAGTAATAATCCACTAGCAAGCGGGTCGAGTGTGCCAGCATGCCCAATCTTTCTTATCCCCAATATCCCCCTAAGTTTTCCAATCACGTTGAATGATGTCCATTTCAAATCCTTGTCGATTAGCAAAAAAAGACCGCTCTGCTGGGCAACATTTCTAATCTCTTCTGGACCCAGCGAGCCAATTAGTTCTCTTGTGAGGAACTTCATTATTTGCTCTTGTCTAGTAGTTGTTGGACTCGTTCCATCTGCTCGAATGTGTCATCGAGGAAAATTCGTATCTCAGGTACAAATTTCAAACGTACAGATTTTGCCAAAGAATGTCGCAAAGTAGATTTTCTGGATTCGATAAGTGCAAGTAGTTCGAGTGGTGTTTTCTTGCCACCCATAATCGACAAATATATTTTGGCTATTCCAAGGTCGCTAGAAACTTTAACGCTCGTGACTGTCGCAAAAGAACCTGTGCTAAGTGAACGTGCTAAGTCGTTAATTGGCATGGCTATAGCTTTTTTAATTAGGCTCGCTATTTTTTCTTGACGCAATGACATTATTTTTTATCTAAAGTTCGTTTGGTTTCCACTACTTTGAATGTTTGGATTATGTCGCCATCTTGATAGTCGTTAAATCCAGACACCATGATGCCGCATTCATAACCCTCGGCAACTTCTTTTGCGTCGTTTTTCTCTCTTTTGAGAGAGGCAATGTTTGATTGGTGGATTTTCAGACCATCACGCAATATTCTGGCCCTGCCCGAGCGTAGTATTTTTCCTGAAATGACCTTGCATCCAGCAATTTTTGCAGTTCTGCCTAGTTTGAAAACAGCTCTAATCTCGGCTTCACCTACGGTGTCTTCGCTCACTTCTGGGCGGAGCATACCCTCGACTGCCAGATGAATGTCGTTTATCGCATCGTAAATGATTTCATAATTGCGAATCTCGACTTTCTCTCTGTCGGCCATTTTTTTGGCTTTTGCAGTTGTACTTGTGTGGAAGCCAATCAATACAGCATCTGAGGCAAGGGCAAGCCCAACATCTGATTCGTTTATCTGACCCACGTCTTTGTGAAGAATTACGACTCTAACCTCGTCATGGGAGAGTTTTTGCAATTCGTCAGAAAGTGCTTCGATTGAGCCGGAAACATCGGCTTTTAATATGATTTTTAAATCGACAATTCCGCCAAGAGCAATACTTTTTGAAATATCATCCAATGTTGTGTGACGAATCTGGCGAAGCTCCTGCTCTCGTTGCATCTGCATTCTTTTTGTTGCTACCCTTTTTGCTTCGCTCTCTGAATCAACAACAACTAGAACGTCTCCCGCACTTGGCACAATGTCTGAGCCCACAATTCTAACCGGGGTCGAAGGTCCAACCGATTTTAATCTGTTATTGTTTTCGTTCATCAATACACGAACACGCCCAGAGGATGAGCCAGCAACAAAAATATCACCAACTTTGAGCGTACCTTTTTGGATTACAACTGTTGAAATTGGCCCAAGGCCTTTGTCCATGTGAGCTTCAACTACGGTTGCTCTGGCTTTTCTATTAGGGTTTGCCTTGATTTCTATCATTTCCGATTCAAGTAAAATATTTTCCAGAAGACTATCTATGTTTTGCCCAGTCTTTGCAGAAATCTCACTGCACTGGACCTTGCCGCCCCAATCTTCAACCAAGACTCCTTCTTCGGAGAGCTGTTGTTTGATGCGGTCGGGGTTTGCCTCTGGGCGGTCAATTTTGTTGATAGCCACTACTATTGGTACTTCGGCGGCTTGGGCGTGGGATATGGCTTCCTTTGTCTGTGGCATAACTGAGTCGTCGGCGGCAATCACTAATACAACAATATCAGTTATTTGTGCACCCCTGGCCCTCATTGCGGTAAATGCTTGGTGACCTGGTGTGTCGAGGAATGTGATATGTTTTTCATTGTGGATAACTCCATAAGCTCCAAGGTGTTGAGTGATGCCACCTGATTCGCCTAAGGTCACTCGTGTTTTTCTTATATAGTCCAAAAGAGATGTTTTACCGTGATCGACATGACCCATTATTGTTACTATAGGAGGTCTTGAGACTAATGTTTCTTCAGGGTCTGGAGCGTCTTCGAGAATGCTTTCGGTTTGTTCTTCCAGGAATATAATCTCAAAATTAAAATCACCAGCTATTAGCTCTATTGCGTCTTTGTTCAACCTTTGGTTTATGGTGACCATCAGACCAAGCTCCATACATTTGAGAATAATCTCGTTAGTATTTATTTGCATAAGATTGGCTAAATCGCCAGTGGTCACAAATTCGGTGAGGCTTAGTGTTTGTTTTTCCCTTTCGGATTCCTTGTCGATGATTGATTGCTTTTCTTGGGTGTCTTCTTTTTTCTTGGCTCTGTGTTTTGCACGAGCTGAGGTGGACGCTCCCTCGCCCATTCCTGCTAGTGTTTGCTTGATTGCCCTGGATACGTCTTCGGGATTAATTTGTTCACGAATTGATTTACGCTTTTTCTTTTTACCCTTCTTGCCATGAGGGGATTGTTCTGTGTTTTCTTTTTTGGATACTTCGGCTGCAATATCGACTGTGCCAATGCGTTTTTTTCGTCTCTTTAGGGTTGAAGGAGATTGCTCCACCACAACTTGGCCTTTTTTATTTTTATTGTCTTTGCCTTTTCGGGATTTATGATTTGGCTTAACTTCTTTTTTTACTTCAATCTTGCCAACCACGGTAAGTCCCTTTAGCTTGGACTTATGACCCACTTTTAGTTTTTTCTCTTGGGTATCGTTCTCTTCTTTTGGAGCAGGTGGTTCAGTTTTGTCCTCGTCCTTTTTATCTTGTGTTTTTTCTGTTACTTTTTCTTTTACTTTTCCTACTTGCTTTTCTTTTACTACTTTTTCTTTTGTCTTAGGAGGAATGATGATTTCTTCTTCGGTCTCAGGAATTTCCTCTAGCATTGCAAGAAGATTTTTTCTTTTTGTTTCCTTTTCTTTTTTGGCTTGCTCTAGGGTATCTTCTTTAGAAGTGTCAGGCTCCTCGACCAGGATCTCATTTTTCTCGTTGGCAGTATCGCTTAGGGATTTATGAATGTCCTTTTGTTTTTGGACTTTTTCTCTTTGAACCTCTACGGCTCTTTTTTCTTTTTTGAACTTGTCATAAACAGCTTCAATCATCTGGGGCGTTAGAATTGCCGTAGATTTATTCTCCAGCTCAAGACCTTTGGTCTTAAGGTGTTCGACTATTGCATCTTTTCCAATGTTAATCTCAGAGGCAATCTTAAAGAGTCTTATTTTTTTCTCAGCCATAAATTCTTAGTTGTTTCCTAATTATAATTTAATCTTCGGTTTCTTTGTCCGATTTCTCTTCTGCGGTTTCCTCAGAAGTATCTTCGTCTGTTGGCCCAGCTTCGGTTTCCCCTTCTTCGACTTTTTCCTCGCCTTGCTCAGCAATTTTTGATATTAAGTTTATCTTTGCCAAAATCTCGTCTTCTTCGCCCTCGTCGAATTCGCCCAGCATTATCTGGCGAAGCTCTATCATTATGTCTTTTGTAACACCCTCGAAACCCATTATGAGTTCAAGAGGAGCATTTAGAAATTCTCTGGCAGTTTTAATTTCGTTAAGCAACAAATCACCAAGGAGATCATCGCCAAGCTCTTCTGCAAATTCTTGTATGTCAATGTCTTCGGCTCCCTCTTTGACGAGCGTGATTTGATAGCCGGTAAGTCGGGAGGCTAGCCTTACATTTTGACCATTTCGTCCAATGGCAAGGGATACCTGATCCTCTGGCAGTGTTACATTGGCAGTTCTAGTTTCTTCGTTTACTTCTATGTTCTTGACCTTGGCAGGAGAAAGAGCACGCATGATGAATATATTTGCCTGGTCGGCGTATTCTATCAAATCAATGTTTTCGTTGTTGAGCTCTCGTACGATTGAATGAATGCGGACACCTTTCATCCCAACGCAAGCACCAACGGGATCGACTCTGTCATCAAATGATACAACGGCAACCTTAGACCGTTCACCTGGGTCTCGAGCAATGGATTTGATTTGGATGATTCCGTCGTAAATCTCAGGAATTTCAATCTCAAATAATCTTTCCAAGAACTTACCAGATGCTCGGGAAAGAATAATGTCGGGATGACCAGATTGACCAGAACGCTTGACTTCTTTTACGATTGCCTTGACATTGTGGTTCTTTTTGAATTTGTAAGATTCGTTCGGGATTTGCTCCTCACGTGGGATCCGCATCTCGACTTTGTCTATCACTACTAAGATGTCGTGACGACGGACTTGGTGAATCTCACCAACGACTATCTCGCCTTCTTTCTTGGAATACTCCTCGAATATCTGATCTTTTTCAATTTCTCTTATTCTTTGATTAAGATTCTGGGAGGCAAGGGAGACTAGTCGTCTGCCAAAATTGTCTGCAATGTTGTCGAGGGTTATCTCCTCGATAAACTCATCGCCTACTTCGTATTCGTCCTCTTTGGTGTATTTGCTGACCTCTTCAATGCCTATCTCAAGCTCTGGATCAGAGACCTCATCGACTATATCTTTCATAAGATATATCTCGATATCACCTTTGTCCATATTTACTATTATATCAAAATTAGACTCTGCACCGTATTTTTTGCGGACAATCATTGAGATTGTCTCCTCCAAGACTCCTTGGAGTAAGTCCCGGTCGATATTATTGTGTTTTGCCATATCGGTGAAAGCTTCGATTATGAGCTTTTTGTCTACCTCAGGCTTTTTCTTTGCACGACGTGCCATAACTAAATTCCGAATAAATTTTATTGTCAAAAAAAATCTAAATTATATATTTTTATAGGTGGAGTTTTCAATTAAAAAAATATGAAAATTAAGCACCCGTAAATAAAAATAGACCCCCCCAGGAGTCCATCAGATTACAAAATTAATAAAATTACTCTTATAAAGTAAAATTTGTTTATTATTATTTTTTAAAAATAGAAATTATTGACTAATCTCTGTCACCTAGAAAATATAAAAGAAATAAGAACATGTTGATAAAATCAAGATAAAGAGTTAATGCACCCATAATTGCACCCTTTGTTGCAATTTCTGACCCTTCAAACTGAAGAGTGTACATTTCCTTAATTTTTTGAGTGTCATAGGCTGCAAGACCCGCAAAAACTATCACGCCGATAAATGATATTGTCATCTGGAGAACTGAACTTGCAATGAAAAAGTTCATGATGGAGGCGAGAATTATTCCGACAAGACCCATGAACATGAAACGTCCCACGCCAGAAAGATCTTTCTTGGTGGTGTAACCATAGGCACTCATCGCCCCAAACATGCCGGCTGTGACAAAGAATACATTGGCAATGGAGCCAAGGCTGTAGATGGCAAAGACAGTGGAAAGGGTCACGCCTAAGAGCCCAGCATAAACAATAAATAAAATCATGGCAGTTTGTGCACTAATTTTGTCAATGCGTGATGACATGAACCAAACAAGTCCCAGCGTCCCAATCATTAGAAACATCATCGAGTCGAGAAGGTAGAGGTAGGCACCCGAATCGAACATATACCAAGCTATACTGCCCGTTGTTAGTAACCCTGCAACCATCCAGCCATAAGCCTTCGATACAAAATCAAGCTGGGCTTTTGCCAGTTCTGCATCGCCCATGATTCCAATATTAGTTGAGTCTTGATTGTTGAAGTTTTTCATCATTAATTTATCCTGTTATTATTTTTAATTGTACCAATTTAGCAAAAGAAGAGATGTTTTCCCAATTATTTTTTTTATTTGCCTAATATCTTTGATTACGAGCCAGCTTTGTTTGAAAATTAGCTATTTTAGTATCCACACAAAAGGATTTATGAAAACATACCATGGCATGAATTAAAGTAGTAATTTATCACGACTCTCTTTGTACAATGAAATCGCCAAGCTCTTCCAAAGCACTTTTGTATTTGCTCTCAGGAAAAGACGAAATAAGTTGCTTTGAATTGTGAGTGTATTGGCTTGCCAATATTTGTGTGTAATCCACACCTCCGTATTCATTCACAAATGATATTATTTTAGAAATTTCAGATTTTGTAAGTTTACCTTTTTTAATAGACTTAATGATTTTACTTGAGAGTGAAGATTCGCAATTGCCTAGTGCATGAATAAGAGGAAGGGTCATCTTCTTCTCCCGAAGATCATTGCCCACCGGCTTGCCAATAATTGACCGCTTGCTTGTGTAATCAAATAAATCATCTCGGAGCTGAAATGCCATCCCGAGGTTCATTCCAAAACTTTCCATCTTTTCTTGGATGTGGGTGTCGTCATTTGCAGAAATTGCCCCTATCTCGCAGCAACTTGCCATGAGTGTAGCCGTCTTTCCTTTAATAATCTTGAGATAGGTGGGTTCGTCTATTTTGAATTTTTTAGATTTGTCCAATGACATAAGTTCTGATTCGCTCATTGCCTTGACGGATTTAGATGTGGATTTTAAAAACTTGAACTCATCTGAATCAATCGAACTCAAAAGCCCCATCGATAGTAAATAGTCTCCGACCAATACGGCAATCTTGTTGTTCCATTCAGAATTGACCGAGGCTATCCCACGGCGTATCTTTGCACTGTCAATTACGTCGTCGTGTATGAGTGTGGCGGTGTGCAGAAGCTCCACCATTGAAGCTCCGTTGTATGTTCGCCGGCAAATACCTCCGCACATACCCGCACTTAGCAAAACAAGTATGGGCCGGATTTGCTTGCCCTTCTTCTTGGTCACATATCGCAGAATTATATTGAGCAAGGCAACATCGGTTTCTAATTTCTTTTTAAAAAAAGTATTAAACTCCAATAGCTCATCGCCAATGGGTTTCTTTATCTGGCTTAGTATCTTCTGGGTGGCGGAGCTTGGCTTCATAAATTATCAGTTTTATTTTTTAAATATCTGTTCAATGCAATTTTTGAAATTAATATGCTCAGCTCATACAAAAGGTATATCGGTACGGCTACTATCATTTGATTGAAAGGATCAGGACTAGGAGTGATTATTGCAGCAATTAGCAAAATCACGACTATCGAGTGCTTTCTGTAGCGACGCATAAACCCAGGAGTCAAAAGCCCAGCACGTGACAATACAAAAGATACCATAGGTAGTTCAAAAAATAAACCAGAGGCTATGAGCTGCAATGTAATAAAGGAAAAATAGTCGGTAATGTCTATTATGTTCTTTATCTTCTCCGAGCCAAAGCTTGCCGTAAATGCAAGAAGGGATGGTACCATGACATAATATGCGAAGACAATGCCTGTGAGAAAACAAATTGTTGTAAAAAATGTTATCCAGCGTGCCCAACTCTTTTCGTTTTTATAGAGTGCTGGTTCTATAAATTTCCAAATCTGCCACACTACCATCGGGAATGCAATAATAAATCCAGCATAAAGTATTATCTTGAAATAAAGAAATGGCTGCCCCATCGTTCGGAGGTTCTGAAGGTCTATCCCGGCGTCGAGTGCCGGGCCAATGAGAATCTTCTCTATTATCTCTGTTATGAAAAATCCAGAAACTACACAACCCAATCCAACAAAGAACACAGCCCAAAGAATTGACTTGCGTAACTCTCCAATGTGGTCGAAAAAGCCCATGCCCTCGGGGTTTCTAGTGCCCTCGTCCAGTTCGGACTGTTCAGCTTTCCCGCCTTGGTCGAGCCCTTTGTCATCGCTATTTTCTTTCTTTGGGTTGATGCCCCTGTACTCCTTCGGCAATAAGTATTATCATTTTTTTCATTTCTTTTAAATTCAAAATTAGCAATTAATATCTATATTAGCACCAGACGGACTTGCCAATCAAATAATTAATAATTCTCACAATGGGTAAACTGATAATTGTAAGCCTTAGTATGCTGATAAATGTGGCTTTGTTGCACTCCGGCGACAGTCTCAGTTATTTAAGCTCTAACTCTAATGTTTACTCTAATTATCTGAACCATCAAACAATGCTAGAACTTAGCTTGGGCAATAACACGTTCAATAATATAGGCAAGGCAACTTACTCTGCATCGGGGTTGATTAATAGCAATACTATCCCGGAGGAACTCTTGGCAAATTCACAGTTTGGATACAATATCACAGATTATTTTGCACTGAAATCCTACAACGACATAAAATATAACGGAGATGTGAAAACAAATAATGTCTCACTTGTAGAAAATAAAAATCTGATAGGCTTTGGGCTAGCTCTGGAAAATTCATCTGCAAATTTTTATTATGGAAAAGAATTTCAACAAATTTTGGGATTCAATTCATTCTCCAATGCTGGGAGACTTGAACTCGAAACAAGTAATAAATACTCAGGCTATCACACCGATGCAAAATATAACTACAATAAAATAAATAGAAGCTTTAACAGAAATTATTCACTGCATGATGTGAGGCTATCGACTCAGAAATTGTTTTCTCCAGACGACAGAATAGGAGTTTATTTTGATCTGAAAAACTTGGATAATGATAGAATAATTGGCTCCGTAAATGAAAACAATCCAGTTATTCAAGAAAAAAAACAAAAGCTCTACAATATAGGCACAAAGCTCGCCTTTAGACTGGGCAATAATGTTAGTAGCCAGTTTAGTCTATATTATAGTAGTGGAAAATATAGTAAGAATGTCCCTATCTTTGGCGATGAACAAAAAGATATTCACTACCAAAATACCACCAATATCGAAGATGTATTAAAATTTTCAAATAATTTAGACTTAGACCTAAAATTTTTAAGCAATAGGCTTACAATAGAAATGAACTCAAGATCGTTCATCAATTCAATCACTTCCACCGATGAGAATAAAAAGTCTTTGCTTAAAAAAAATGCGCGTGAGCGTGATAAAGAAATTTTTGAGATATTGATTGCAAATAAATTTAAATATAAAATAAGCATTGCCGATACTATTGGAATAAATGTCTCGTACAAATCAAGCAAAGAAGACACTCCAAGTGATAATGAAAATTCGGATAGCGATAGGTTGCTTGCCAGTGCTGAGCTCTTCTACATTAAGCACTACAGCCCCTTGTTCTCTAGTGTTTTTAAGCTGGGTTCACGCTTGCAGCATATTGTCTGGCTAAAAAAAGAATACTCGGCTGGCAATAATGTGTTGCAAACTTTGCTTCTCGACGCAGGGTTTTATTATAATTATAATAGGGTTAGTCTCAAACCAAAGATTGGAATCTCGGTTGAGTATTTGAGTAAAGATTTTCCCAGTCTGTCCGAAAAATATTCGGGCAAGGCAATAAGAAGATTCTTTGTCTCTGATTCAATTACGGTGACACTCAAGGAGAGATTCCCAATTCATATTGAATACTACTACCACTATAGAGAATCGGGTGATTATGACAAGAAAAGCTTCACTCAAACTATTAATAACAAAAAAGAAGAATTTATTTTAAGGTCTTTATTATATTACAAAAATGAAAATGAAGATTTGTTCGGAATTGGTTTGAGATACTTCCTCCTGCGTGACGGGGTGGTGAACTCAAATGTTGATTCCTTTGGTCCGGAGGCAGAAATAGTGCTGAGGGTTTTTGACAAGTGGAAGCTGAGCCTCAAATCGTGGCTTGAGTTTCGTTTGGACGGCAATAGTGAAAAGTTTATGACCGTCCCAAATATTAATCTAAATACTGAAATAGGCATCTAAGATATGATATACTCAGAATATTTTCAGGCGGCAAGCAACAAAGATATTGTAAAAATATTCGAGCCTGTGTTCCAAGATTTTAAAAGTAAAACCACTATTGGTGATGAATTATTTTATAAGCTCATGCTTGTAGTGACCGAAGGGCTAAACAATGCTCTCTGCCATGGGAATTGCTATGATGAGAATAAATTTATTGGCGTCAAATTAGAATTCGACGGAGAATGGATCTCTTGCAAAATCTCCGACCAAGGAGAAGGCTTTGACGCAAGTGCTATTGCTGACCCAAGACAACCTGAGAATCTACTAAAAGAAGGAGGAAGAGGGGTTTTCTTGATGAAGAATCTAAGCGATGCTTTCTCAGTCTACAAGAAAAACGAACTGAGTTTCATTGAAGTGAAATTTAAGATATAAACATTTTCATTTTTATTTTGATATTTCTCAGCTTCTTTCTTTATTTTGGATGATGGAAGAGATAGAAAAAATATTTAATGATAATGCCAGAATCCTTGAGGGGCTAATCAAAGATGATAAGACTGTTAATATCCACATTTGGGGTGGTTTCCTAAGTGGCAAAAATGAAATACTGCACTCAGGTTTAGAAGCACTACAAAAAAACAATGAAATCGATTTACTCGCTGGAGCTTTTGTCTCTAATATTGAAAATGTGTACGAGCTTATCCCCGCTCTGAGCCAAAACTCTGAGCATTTTACAAATTCACTGGCAAATAAGAAACGGTTCGGCGAAATACTAAATATACTGAATGAATCTAATGAGGAACTCCTTAGGAAGACAATGTCTTTTGTGGATTTAACTAATGTGGGTGGCAAACCAGAAGGACTGTTTGAATCACTCTCCAATGTGTTGATTCGGAAAAGTGACCTGAGAATGATTGAGCAGTTTGCCGAACTTATTGCCGAAGCTCTTGTCATTGATTTGCTAAACATATTCTATCCAAATAAGAGCCAAGAAGAACTCTTGCTCAGTAAAAAAAATGAGAATAAGCCAAGAATTGTCATCTGGATTGCCAAATGTGATAATTATTTCCAAAAACTAAGCCAGACACTAGTTCCAACTCTGGAGAAATGTATTAATAAAATATCTTTTGGCGAATTTATATCCTTTGATATCGACATTGAAGACAAGGACTTTCTGCCAAAAGATTTGCTCGATATTAAAATAATTACAAGCTCTAGGAAAAGTGATGTTGGTTTTGAGGCAGAGACGATTGCTTGTGGTGTGGATTTGCTAAGCAAAGATTACACAGAAGAATCCTCAAGATTGTTCTTTCAAGAGATTTCTGAAAGACCTAGTGACTTCGGTGGAACTGATAAAGACTTTTTGATTAAGATTAGAAATGATTTGCTCTATCCTTTCTCTGGAAATGAGGCTTATTTTTTGCTTTGTTCGGCATTTGTTAGCCAGGTGTCGAGTGCTTCGCTAAAAATATTTGACAATATTGAAAAATACCATTCAAAAGATGAGATTCTGAGATTTGTAAATGAGAATAGTGAGTATTTCTATCAAGATGGAAATAAGTATACACTATTGCCCTTTTATAAATTTCTAATTAAAGAAATAATTTCTCGAACCGAAGAAGATTTCTACGAAGATTTAACAATCAGAGCCACCGCCTATGAAGATGTAGCAAGTATTGCAGAAGGAAGTGGTGATGATTTTGATTTTTTAAGAAACCTAGCTTATTTTAAAAATTTCGATAAAGAAAATGCAATCTCAAAGGCGTATCTCGAAGATGCTGATAAAATTAATTCGATAATAGATTCGCAGAAAAAATTGTTCTCAAATAATGAATTCACAATGACACTTGGTTCAAGTGATCGCACTAAACTATTGAAATATAATGAGTTTGCTGATGGAGATAAATATTTTGCAAAAAAAGAAATGGTTGCCTCAATTTGGAATGCTACAAAAAATGACTTCGACGTGATGCTCACTCAATACCGCTCAGAAATCTCAACAGTGAATAAACAGATTGAAAATATTAATGAAAAAAATAAGAGCCTAGATCAAACACTAGAAAATCTCAGTAAACAATTATTAAAAATTGAAAATGTTGCAATTAATCTAAAACAAGAAATCGCTGCTTACGAAAAACCAAAATCTGAGAAATTAGTAACTGCTTTGTTTGCACTTGGAGTTACTTTAGTTGTTCTTACGACCCTTGAGCTCTTTTTCATGGTGGACCTATCTTCAATTTTCCTCTCCAGCTTGCCACTTGTAATTTCTTGTGGGATTATAGGAATTGGACTAACGATTGCGATGTCAAAAGGGGTGTTTAGGATATGGAAATACAACAGAAATGAAAATGTAATTGGAAGGATTAAATCCGAAATTAAAAATAATTCCGAAGGGTCAGACGAAATTATTGCTGAGATAAATATCGTAAGAGCCGATATGACTGCTAATTCAGCAAAATTAACTGAGCTTTCTACCGATATTGCAAATTATAATATAACTATCGGTGAGCTGGGAAGGAAACTGTCCGAGCCTTTTTACTCTGATTAACAAACTAAAACAAACTTTATGGATCTAGTAAACTCTCCAGTCTCAACAATTATTTTCGTGCTGACTATTGCCATTAGCCTCAATGCAATATACCGCTCGCCTCAGACTTTTGACAGATTTCTGCTTCACCCATATTCTGTTTTTAGGAAAAATCGCTGGTATAATCTGATTAGCTCTGGTTTTATTCATGCCGACCTTTTTCATCTGATGTTCAATATGATGACATTTTTCTTCTTTGCATTCAAATTAGAACAAATGGCGGGTTCGCTCAATTTCCTAATAATTTACCTCGGCTCGCTTATTATTGCCGACATCCCATCGCTCATAAAACACAAAGATGACCCAAGCTACCATAGCCTAGGGGCATCGGGCGCAATAGCTGGTGTGCTTTTCTCTGCCATACTTTTTGTGCCAACTAGCAAGATACATCTTATGATATTTCCCATTGGAATCCCCGCACCAATATTTGCTCTTCTCTACTTAGTTTGGTGCTGGTATGCGGCTCGTAATGCACAAGATAATATCAATCACTCGGCTCACTTGTGGGGAGCTTTGGCTGGTATTGTAATTACTGTTATATTGCTACCTGGGATAGTTGAGTTTTTCTTAACTAATGTTCAAAATATGTTCTGAGTTTATTATGGCCAACGAAAATATACAAATTGCAATCGAAATTAATATTTTGCTCAGAGCCTCTCTTGTGGAAAGACAAAAATACAAGAAATCACCCTCTTTGGATTTGCTGATTAAAGAATATCTTAAAATTCAAGAGTTTCTCTTGGTCTTCTCTGAGAATAAACCAAATGTGGAGGCAATCTCTAAATGGACAATTAAATTAATCGACTCCGATGACAAGCTGGCAAATTCTCTGCTGGGAAATAAATTTAAAATATTTGCAAAAAAACTTGCAAGCTATTCATACGACGAATGAAAAAAAAGTAGATACGGCTTGAGTCTTTTTATCTTTAGTTAATATTTTAGTCAATATTAGGAAGCCTTGGCTCGACCATAATCACCTCCTCACGCAAGACAAATACTGAGCCTGGGTTGGCACCCTTTGGCTTGCGTACGTGTTTTTTCTCCACATAAATTACAGGAGTGTATTTTGCATTTCGTGAGCCTGAATAATATGCCGAAATCTCTGCACATTTTTTGATGATGTTTTTGGGAACTCGCTCCTTTGTGTTTACGCTCAGAACACAGTGAGAACCACTCGCTCCACGCGCGTGAAACCAAAGGTCCCGAGCTTTGGCAAATCCAGTGGTGAGTTCGTCATTGTTCTTGGCATTGCGTCCAACATAGAAATCCCAGCCCTCAACATTGAAATGCCTAAACTTCTGAGCAGGGGTTTTATCTTCGTTACTTTTATGCAAATTTAGCACCTTCTCATATTTTATCACAAATTTATTCAATGATTTTAATTCGCTAATCTCATCAATTTCCGATTTCGCCGCAAAGCAAAGGTCTCTTTTCTGTTTAAATTTCAAGAGATTTTTCTGTTTGTTTTCCGCCTCAAGTTTTGCTCTTTTGGATTTCTTGAAATATTTCATTGCGTTTTGCAAAATATTCAATTTAGAGTCTGTCTGGATTTCTTGCTCGACACCGTCCCAATTCTTTAAAATTATACTCTTGCCCACTGCTTGCCTTTGATTTTCTTGGCTAAGAAGTAATTCGCCAAAGTGACGGTATTTAGACTCTCTTTCCCTAGATGATTTATACTCGAGGGCGTAGGCGTAATTCTTCTCTGCCCTTTTGAATTGCCGAGATAGGTCAGCTAAAATCGGCTTGTACTGGGAGCTGAATCTTTTGTCTCGCTTGCTAAATGATATTTTGAGGGATATTGCACGAAATAAAGACTCGTGCTCGGTAAATGGAGAGTCAAGAAAAGGCAACTCTACAAGAGAAAATAAATATCCATTGGGAGTTTTGTATAAAAATGAACTCTCCGACATTAAAACTAAATTCTTAAAATTAGCAATATCATTTCTAATTTCTTCTTTAACTCTTTCGCCCATATCATTTAATATCAATGACTTATATTCTGGATGCAATACAAAAAATAGTCTTAGATAATGTTTGCCCAAATAAATATAATCGTTTATGAAATCAGAAATATTTGCATTTGCTTTCTTGTTGTGAAACTTATCGGGTAAACTAAGCTCACTTCCAATTATAATATTATTTCCACCAAATGAATCAATAACTCTCTTGTCTTCGTCAGCCAATAAAATGCTGCTAGTGCCTCGCCCAAATAAAAATAAATACAGTGACGTGCCCTCGAATTCTAATCTGATGATCCTGTCTTTGTTTATTATTTCCATGCCCAGAAGATGCTTGCCGGTGAGCGAGGGGAAAAGATCTACGCTGTTCTTCTTCGCCCTTGCAAAATTATCTCTTAGGAAAATGCCAGAATAATTGCCGTCACAACTAATTTCTAGGAATGAAGTACCGCCCATTCCTTCAAAATTTATGATGATTGTGTCTTTTTCTTGCGAAAATATATCGCCGATGCAAAGTCCAATAAGACCTGAGCAAAGAGATAGAATCTTTTCTAATGTGAAATTATGTAATATCATTTATATTATTCATTATTTCGTAAATTGCAGGCTTAGGTAAAAACAGGAAATACAAAAATATGCCAATTAAAATAAACAAAGCAATTTCGGTCATAGTTCTTGCTGCTGGCAAGGGAAAAAGAATGCTTAACCCAGATGTGCCAAAAGTTCTGGTGCGACTTTCTGGCAAAGAGCTTCTGGCCCATGTTGCCGGGCAAGCACACAATCTGCGTCCCGTCTCCATCACTTTTGTTATCGGGTATATGAAAGAAAAAGTAAAAGATTTTGCACAATCATTGAGCCTGCAAAATACTCGCTTTGCCTATCAAGATGAGCAACTGGGAACTGGGCATGCGGTTAATATGTGTAGGGATATTTTAAAAGATTTTGACGGGATTACACTAATTCTACTGGGCGATGTGCCACTGCTTCGCTCCAACACGCTTTCAATTCTAATAAATAAACATAATGAACTTTCGCTCGATCTTTCCGTTCTATCGGCTATAACTACTAATCCCGATGGCTATGGTAGGATTATTCGTGACGAAAATGGGAAATTTATCAAAATTGTTGAACAAAAAGATGCCAGCGAAAAAGAATTAGAGTCTACAGAAATTAATAGCGGAGTCTTTCTCGTCGATAATCAAAAATTATTCTCAGCACTTGAGAAAGTGTCGAACGATAATGCTCAGGGCGAGTATTACCTGACCGATATTGTGGAAATATTCCTAAGGCAAGGAATGAGCGTCTCAGCTCATAGTGGTGCTGGAATAGAAGAACTTCAAGGCATTAACTCACCCCAAGAACTAGCACGTGCAGAAAAATATTATAATGAACTAATACTGCCACACAAATGATTGAGTCGCTCGATCACATAGGAATTGCAGTCAAAGACATTGAAGAAAGTATTGACTTGTACAAGAAAGTTTTTGAGTTTACAGATCTCCACAGAGAAAGAGTCGAAGAGCAGATGGTGGAAATTGCGTCCTTCTTGGTTGGAGACGTAAAAATTGAACTGACCGCCGCCACTGGCGATGACTCGCCCATTGCAAAGTTCATTGCCAAAAGAGGCGAAGGTATTCATCACATCGCTTTAAATCAAATGATGTAAATGGTGAGCTTCTTAGACTTGAGGGGATTGGAATTAATTTAATTGACAAAGAAGCCAGAAATGGTGCCCACCAGAGTTTAATTGCTTTTTTACATCCAAAATCAACTGGCGGTGTGCTGATGGAACTTTGCCAGAATAGTATGAACAAATAAATATAGAGAAATGCCAAAATTAGTACTCGTCCGACATGGACAATCAAAATGGAACTTGCTTAATATTTTCACAGGTTGGGAGGATATTGAACTCACAGAAAAAGGCGAAGATGAGGCAAGGAAAGCTGGCGAACTCTTAAAAGAATATTCTTTTGATTATCTTTTCACATCGGTGCTAATCCGTGCGGTTGAAACGGCTAATATAATTTGCCTTGGTGCTGGTTTTGAGAAAATTCCCACATTGCGGGACAAGGCACTGAATGAGCGGCATTACGGCGATTTGCAAGGGCAAAATAAAACTGAAATTGGTGAGAAGTTTGGAAAAGATCAACTCCATATATGGAGAAGAAGCTTTGACATCCCGCCACCCAATGGAGAATCACTAAAAGATACCAAGGAAAGGGTTCTCCCCTATTATAAAGATAATATTGAGCCTTTGCTAAAAAATGGAAAAAATATATTGATTGTCGCTCATGGGAATTCGCTTCGCGCGTTGCTAATGTATTTAGAAAATATCCCAAAGGAAGAAATACCAAATATGAACATTCCAACGGGCGTGCCAAGGCTTTATGAAATGGATCAGAATCTCTATATAAAAGAAAAAGGATATTTAGATAAATGAATAAAAAAATGATAATATTATGTTTGCTGGTTCTTAGTTTATTTTCTCTTGATTCTAAATCTGATGAACTGCTTGATATCCTTTCAGATGAGCTGAAGAGGAACTTCGATGGGCTTGCCTCCGAACCTCTGCCACCCTATTATATTGGATATGGACTCACTGAGGTGCAATCTGTAAATATTATTTCTACCGGAGGGAAAACCTTGCGAAGTGTAGATGCACTAAATAGAGTGCTAGATATTGACTTGAGGGGGGGAAGTTATGATTTTGATAATACTCACATTATTCGTGGGCAATCGTTCAACTTTGGCTCTGCGCGTGGGGGTGTCAATCTGCCTCTGGAAAATATTAAGGATGCTATCACGCAAAAAATATGGCTTGCAACAGACAACAAATACAAAGGAGCTATACAAAGATACGAAAAAGCTCTCTCCAATAAAGCTGTTAAAATAAAAGAAGATGACCTCTCAGCCGATTTAAGTCGTGAGAAAACTGTGGTCGATATTAGTGAGGAAATTCTTCGACCCAGTATTGATAAATCAAAATGGGAAGAGAAATTAAACCAGCTCTCAGTTAAATTCTCAGCACACCCCTGGATATTCTCTGCTCAAGTCTCGCTTTCGCTAGAATATAAAACAAAGTATTTTGTGGGTAGTGATGGAACTAAGTTGAGATGGACTCAGGCGGCGGCAAGACTGATGGTCAATGCAAAAACAAAGGCCGAAGACGGTATGAGTCTGCCACTCTATAATTCCTACTTCTCTTTTCATCCAGAAAATTTGCCCAGTATCGATTATATCTCAAAAGATATTGATCGGCTAATCGTCACTCTGAGTAAGTTGAGGCAATCACCCATTGCTCAAACTTATTCCGGACCGGCAATCCTCTCGGGCGAAGCAGCAGGGGTTTTCTTCCATGAAATATTTGGTCACCGGGTTGAAGGTCACAGGGAAAAAGATCCGAACTCCAGCCAGATGTTTAAAAAAATGGTGGACAAAGAAATACTACCAGATTTTATCAGTGTGGTCTTTGATCCAAACAAAAAAGAGTTGCAAGGCAATGAACTATCAGGTTATTATCCATACGACGATGAAGGAATAAAATCTCAGAAAGTTGTCAGCGTCGTTTCAGGCAAATTTAAAAGTTTCCTGATGAGTCGCTCTCCAATTGAAAATTTCCCAGTCTCAAACGGTCACGGAAGAAGACAACAAGGAAGAAAAGCCGTCTCACGCCAATCTAATCTTATTGTCGAAACTAACAAAACTGTGACCATTGCAGAACTCAGAGATAAACTCATTGAAGAATGCAAAAATCAAAATAAAGAATATGGGCTACTCTTCGATGTGGTGCAAGGTGGCTTTACATTCACCTCCCGGACAATACCAAATGCTTTCAATGTGATGCCGCTTGTTGTCTACAAGGTCTTCACCGATGGTCGCCCCGATGAACTTGTTCGTGGTGTCGATCTTATCGGAACACCACTTGCTACTTTCAAAAATATTATGGCAAGCGGTGATGACCTTGGTGTATTCAATGGGATTTGTGGTGCCGAATCTGGTGGAGTGCCTGTATCGGCTTGCTCACCATCTCTTCTCATCTCGCATATCGAAATTCAGAAAAAAAGAAAATCACAAGCCAAATTGCCATTATTGCCTCCTCCACAAAATAAAATTAAAATAAATGATGATAAAATTAAAAACTAAAATGAAAACCTACTGCATTTTAATAATCTGGCTGTTGTCTTTGGGCTTCTCTGTAAAAGCTAGTGTAGTCTCTGGTGAATCAATTTTTGGTGCAATGAAAGACGAGATGAATCGCTCGATCTCTGAACTAAAAATCGACGGATTACAAAATGTTTATTTCATTGAATATAAACTAGAAATATTAAGCCCATATTCGCTCGAGACTTCGCTTGGTTCAATCGTTTCGGAATCGGCAAACAAATACGCCAGACTTAGTGTTAATGTGAGGGTTGGTGATTATAAATTCGACAATAGCAACTTCTTTGATGTGGGGCTAAATTTCTTTGGCTCATCCGATGATGAGCAAAGATTTAAAAATAGGTTGGTCTCCTTTGAACCAGATTATGATTATCTGAGACGGGAACTATGGCTTGCCACAGACGCTGCCTTTAAGCAATCGGCAGAACTTTATTCAAAGAAAATTGCGGCACTTAAAAATAAAATAAGGCGGGATACCACTCCAGATTTCTTAACCGCAGAAGCCTCTGAGCATAATTTTACCAAAGATGTTCCAAAACTAGATACTGCTAAATTTAGAAAATTGTTAAAGAAAATATCTTCTGTTTTTGTAAAATACCCAGTGATTAATTCGTCTGTGGCCTTGATTGAGTTTATCCCCAAATCGGTCTATTATATGAATTCGGAAGGTACTTCCTTTCGCTCCGATTCCTACTACACGGGACTAGAAGTAGTGGCAACAACTAAGGCCAAGGACGGTATGCCACTTGGAGATTTTTATACTGCATTTAGCAAAGATCCAGAGAATCTGCCTCCAAGCGGGCAAATGTACACGCAAGCAAAAAGGTTGGCTCAAAGACTTTCGGCAAGCTATCACGCCCAAGCAATAGAGGACGATTACAATGGTCCTGTCTTGTTCTTGGGCAATTCTCCCTCGGAGCTTATGGCACAGTTTTTCTTGCCGAATTTGGTTGCACAAAGGGAGGCAATCTCCGAAGGTGGATTCTCCACGGGAAATAATTCGCTCGCATTTCAAAGAAAAATTGGTGGGAAAGTTTTGCCAGAATTCCTCTCGATTGCGGCATTGCCTAATATGAAAAAATTTAGAAATACGGAACTGCTTGGAAATTATGAAATTGATGACGATGGGCTGATTCCTGATTCGGTCTCACTTGTCGAAGGCGGATACTTGAAAAACCTACTCTCAAGCCGAGTCCCAACAAAAAAAGTGATGAAATCAAATGCCCACAAAAGAGAGGGAGCCGCCATGATTTCTAATATTAAAGTTACAAGCAATCAAAGTGGTGTTTCCCGGGATAGCTTGAAAAAGAAACTAATAGAAATATGCAAAGAACGCTTGCTCGACTATGGAATAATTGTCGAAAGAATTATGAATCCAAATGTCTTTGCCACAACTTTGTACAAATCAAATCCCACACTATTTCCATTTATGGATTCCAAATCTAGCTTTACACCAACCCGCTTAACGAAAATATACACTGACGGAAAAGAAGAAGTTACTCGTGGCTTGATAGGGAAAAATGTGAATGTAAGATCTTTCCGTGATATTGTTTTGACTGGTGATGAGGCGGTTGCCTATAATTATCTTGGGCGAGCGGTGATTTCTTCTTTTGTTTCTGGAGGGTCACAGTTTGTGGGTGCTGCCATCATCACCCCAGAGTATCTCTTGGAAGATTTTGAAATGATTATGTATGAAAAAGATTTTACAAAAACACCAGTAGTTAAAAATCCAATAAGTAAATTAAAATAATATGGAAAATAATAACACAAAAACAAAAGAAAATGCCAGTGGTGAAACCTCACTTGGGCTTTTATTCTTCTCTAGATTATGGAGGAGGAAAATACTGATAATTTCTGTTTCCTTTCTTTCGGCAGTCATTACCGCCGTTTATTCGCTCTTTGTTATGGATGTGTACTTTAAGTCCACGGCTAATCTTGTGCCGCCCCAAGGAGGTGAATCAGCACTTGAGGGTACAATCTCCTCCATTGGCTCGGCTCTGAAACAGTTTGGTCTGGGAAAGCTTGGTGGAGGTGCCGAGGAGGGTTACAGCTATATGGTTATTCTGTCTTCAAGGACTGTGGTGGATTCCATTATTGGCAAGCATAATTTAGCTGAAGTTTATGAGATACCCGATACTCTTATGAGTAAAGTACGAAAAGCATTTTATGGGAATCTCGATATCACGCTGGAAGAAGAAGGGAACTTTACAATCTCGATATGGGATACAGATCCTGTGAGGGCTCGTGATATGGTTAATGATTTTGTGATGTTTGCTAATGATTTATCGCTCAAGCTCTCTCGTGAAGAATCTAAATTTAATCTTACCTATATGGAAAAAAGAATTAAATTCATAAATGATGGACTTATTTTAGTTTCTGATTCGCTAAAATCTTTTAGCAGAAAATATGGGATACTTTCTTTTGAAGAGCAAGCAAAAGGTGTTAGCAAGGTTCTCTCCGAACTAAAGGCTAAAGAATTCACGGCTCAAACTATGCTTGGGCTAAGCTCTTCCATCTATGGAGAAAATGCTCAGGAAACCATGTATTATACTCAAATTGTTGCAGAATTAAAGAAAAGTATAGCAAATGCTCAAAGCAAACCAGGATTTGCTGGGAATTTCTCGCTCGATGAAGGTTCTGGGGTTGCACTCGAATATGCTCGATTGTTTGTAGATTTTGAAACATATTCAAAAGTCAAGGCTATATTGCTTCCAGTGCTTGAAAAAGCTAAGCTGGATGTTAGTAAAAATATTAAGAACCTTTATGTGGTCGATGAAGCACTTGTTGCCGACAAAAAAGATAGACCCAAGAGAAGTGTCTTAGTCTTGGGTGCTTTTTTTGGTAGCTTTGCCTTTGTTATACTCATTATCCTAATAGGCGATAATTTGAGGGATCTTAGAAATAAGCTCAAGTATATTTCAGAATAAATTAATCAACAAAAAGACGCAGAACTCTGAAGAATAATGCCATAATATCGCTTGCTATTGCCTTTATTGCATTTATCCTCTATTCGCTCTGGGAGGGAATAGGACTGTATTCTCTGGGGGCAATAATTGGCGCGTTGCTCCTGTATTTGCTCTCTTTTAACACTCGTAAGCAACTTTATGTGATACTACTTAGCTCTTTTGTCTTTTTGAATACTACCGGTGAAGGGCTTAGCGTATTGGACGTTCTGACGGGAGTGTTTTATATTGGAAGCCTGTCGCTTTGGTTCTTCCGGGCTAAGTTTATTTACAAGAAGAGCATTGTGAAAAACTTTGGTGATATGCTGATTCTAATCTTCTTCACACTTGTCGCCATTTTTTGGATTCCGCTGTCTATTGTCTCTGGTGCTGAGCTGTTAAATGTTTTGAGAGAGTTTTTAATGTTCTCGTTAATACTTTTGTATTTTCCATTTAGAGATGAGTTTAGAACAAGAGATGACCTCAATGAATTGCTTGTCGTTACCGCTGTCTCGATTATCGCTGTTACTTCATTCTCTCTTTTTCTTAGTTATAAAAATTTAACCTCTGCAGAATTTGTCCACGAAATTGCAAGTGGCAGGCGTGGAAGTCAGTTCTTGGGCGGGGTGTCAATCATTTTCTCAGCAATTTTATTTTACCTGCACCCTAGCAAGCTTGCCAAAACTCTAATCATTTCTGTTCTCTTCCTTTCTCTTGTGGCACTCATAATTTCATTGTCCAGAATTTATTGGTTTTCTACAATAGTTGGATTTGGGATGGCTACGGTTTTTCTGCCTAGCAGTCAAAAATACAAAATATACATTACAACATTTGCAGTATTTGCCTCCATCATCCTCTCTGTTGTGCTTTATTTTGGGCAAAGCTCAGAACTAATATTGGGTTATTTCCAGAAAAGATTTACGTCTACTCAAAGCTATAAAAAAGATATTTCTCTTATGGCAAGGGTTCAAGAATATGAAGCGGTTTGGGAGCACATAAAACGCTTTCCCTTGGGCGGAAGTGGGATGAGTAAAGAATACAGCTATTATAATCTCATCACACAAACAAATTGGCAAAGTAGTTTTGTTCATAATGGCTATATTTCCTTTGTTTATCGCTTTGGCTTTCCGATGGCATTAATGTTTTATCTCTTCTTGATTTACTATTTTTGGAAATCGGTCAGTCTAGCCATTTGGAACGGTGACAATTATTCTAAGGCACTATCGGCTTGTGTTGCGGCTAGCTTTGGACTGGTTTTTATCACCAGTTTGCTGACTACGAGTGTCATGTTTAGAGATTTTTATATTTACTTTCCTCTGCTAATCACTGTATTGTCTATTTCTGAAAACTTAAAAAAGAATGCCACTCAAAATTAATATTGGGGATAATCCGTTTTTTGCCCACTCAAGGCGAAAAGATGTGATTCTGTGGCTGATTTATTTGATTGGCATATTGTTTACGCTCAGACTGGCTTGGCTGCAACTTGTACAATATGGCAAATATCATAAAATTGCACAAACACAATCTGTTAAATTGCTCAGGGTTGAGCCAGTTCGAGGAAATATATTTGACAAATCAGGGAAAAGAATTGTATTTTCAGAGCCATCTTTTTCTATTTCGCTGATTAAAAAAGAATTTGAAAAATGCCCTAAGCAACTCTTTGGTGAACTTTCGGGAATAGATTCGCTTGAGCTTGTTGAAAAATTAGAGAAATATAAAAACTACTCCTCCAGAAAAGCTATTAAAATGTTTAAGGATATAGACCCACATTTTATCTATGGGCTGGAAGAATACAACAGGTATTTACCAGGAGTCTCCATTGGCGTTGAATCCAAAAGAGCTTACAATAAGCAGTCCCGAATGACACACCTCTTGGGATATATTGGTGAGATATCTGGGAAACAGATAAAGGAAAAGAAATATTATTCCCCAGGTGACGCTATTGGCAAAAATGGTATTGAAAATTCGTATGAAGATTTTCTCAAAGGTAGCTTCGGGCTTTTGTATGTAAATGTAAATAAATATGGGCAGAGGGTTGCAAGCTATGACAACGGCTCACTCGACGAACCCGCACGTAGTGGTTTTGATTTGCACCTCAGTATCATTGACTCGCTTCAACTAAGGGCCGAAGAACTGATGGAAGGAAATCTTGGCGCACTTGTTATAATTGACCCAAGAACGGGTGGGGTACTTTCTCTTGTTTCGGCACCAGATTATAATCTGCAGGATTTCTCAGGAAGAATCCCTACAAAAGTCTATAATAAGGTAAGGAATAACAAAGACAAGCCATTGCAACACAGAGCAATTAACTCTGCCTATCCCCCAGGTTCTTCTTGGAAAATGCTGGTGGCCCTTGCCGGACTCGAAGAAGGAATAATTACTAGAAATTCTACTTTTCTTTGTCAGGGGGGGTATCAGCTTGGCAATAAGTTCTTCCGCTGCTCACACGTCGATGGTAATATCTCAGTCGAAAATGCGATTCGTAACTCTTGTAATACTTTCTTTTATAAATTGGGGATGGAGCTTGGCTTAGAAAAAATGATAAGCTATGGTAATCTCTTTGGCTTTGGACAAAAGACAGGAGTGGATCTGCCCTATGAATCAAGAGGGAATTACCGATCCTACGGTTCTATTTCCGAAGAATACAAAGGTAAAATTCCAAAATGGAAAGAATTAAACTATGGGATTGGGCAAGGTGAAATTCTTACAACTCCAATTCAAATGGCGGCTTACACCGCAGCACTTGCAAACTCAGGAACACTATTTCAACCACGTATTGTTGAGAAAGTATTTAACAAGGCATCGGGACGCTATCAAAATGTGTCGAGCGGGGAACAAAAGTTGAATATCTCTAAGAAGAACTTTGACATTATCCGAAAAGGTATGTGGAAAGTGGTCAATCAAGAAGGAGGGACAGCCCGCAATACTTGGCTGCCAGGGCTTGATATTTGTGGGAAAACATCGACTGCTCAAAATCCACACGGAGAGCCACATGCTTGGTTTGTGAGCTTTGCACCGATGGATGAGCCGGAAATTGCAATGGTTGTTCTAGTTGAAAATGGTGGCACTGGTTCCTATGCTGCAGCCCCCATTGCGCGTGAGCTGTATAAATATTATTTTAACATTGTTATTGCCAAAGACGAGCAGATGCAAGATTCGACTGCATTAGTTGACGAAGATTTTAATTAATATTTCTCTTATATTCCAAAGGGTCTCGCTCGCCCGCCATCTCGAATCCACGAAGACGCAAGCCACAAGAATCACACTCACCACATGCCTTGTCCTCACTTTGGTAGCAACTCCAACTCAGATGCAAAGGGACATTGAGCCTTAGTGATTTCTCCACAACCTCTTTTTTTGTTAGATGAATAAGGGGGGTGATGATTTTAATTTTGGTCTGAGGCTTTGTCCCAGAATTAACCGCTTGTTCAAAAGATTTAAAAAACTCTTCTCGGCAATCTGGATAGCCACTCGAATCCTCCTCCATGGCACCAATGAAAATATGTCCCGCTCCAATGACTTCGGCCCAAGATGTGGCAATCGATAAAATATTTCCATTACGAAACGGTACGTAAGTGCTTGGAATAGAATGACTTTCAAGATTTACCTCAGATACTTTTATTGGCATGTCGGTAAGAGATGAACCGCCAATATCGGACAAGTATTTTATATCGGCACAAAGTCTCTTTTCAATTCTATAAAAATTACAAATATCGGTAAATGCTTTTTTCTCACGCGCCGACGTTCGTTGCCCATAACTAATATGCAAAGCACAAAGCTTAAAGCCCTCACCTTTGGCAATTCCAGCACAAAGAGCCGAATCCATTCCGCCAGAGATTAATACGATTGCTTTTTTATTTATACTTTTAATCATAATTTTGAGATTATACTTTTTTCAGAAAACTAAATTAATAAAATCAAATGAGTAAACTTACATCTTCAAAAATTTGGCACGAACTAAAAACTCATCATTTTAGTATTAACAACCTGCATTTAAGAGATGTCTTTGATTATGATGAGGATAGGTTTGATAAATTTCACATTGAATGGAATGAGTTTATCTTTGATTATTCCAAAAATCGAATAAATTACGATACGATTACTTTTCTTTGTGAGATGGCAAGAAAGTCTCGACTGAAGTTTGCAGTCAGAGATCTATTGGCAGGAAAAAAAGTTAATAATACTGAAAATCGTGCCGCCATGCACACTGCACTTAGGAATTTCACTGTTGAAGAAATATTTATTGATAAAATTAATGTTAAAAGTCAGATAGAAAAATCACGCAATAAAATCAAAGAGATTTCGAATAAAATTATTTCTGGGCAATGGAAAGGACACACTGGTAAAGCTCTTGAGAATATTATAAACATTGGGATTGGTGGCTCTGATCTTGGTGTGAAAATGGCATATTCAGCCCTTTCTCAATATCACAACAATATAAAAATTCACTTTGTGGCAAATGTTGATAGGCGGGCTATGATGCCAATTATGAGGGATCTTAACCCAGAAACTACGCTTTTTATTATCTGCTCGAAATCATTTTCTACCACGGAAACACTCGCCAATGCCTCGCTTGTAATGAATTGGATGATTCGCAGTGGTGTTTCGCAATCTGATTTTGACAAGCACTTCCTTGCCGTTTCCTCTTCTTATGAAAAGTGTTTGGAGTATGGGATAAAAAAAGAAAATGTGTTGGAAGTATGGGATTGGGTGGGTGGGCGTTTTTCACTTTGGTCTGCCATGGGGCTGGCACTTTCAATCGGTATAGGATATAGGAATTATGAAAAGCTGTTGAAAGGAGCAGAAATGGCTGATAATCATTTTGCAAAAAGTAGCTTTGAACAAAATATTCCGGTGCTTATGGCAATGCTAGAGTTTTGGTATCGCAGTTTCTTCCAAACAAATGCTCGTGCTGTCGTTCCATATAATCAGGATATGAAATATTTCCCAGACTGGCTTTCCCAACTTGAAATGGAATCTCTCGGTAAATCTGTTTCTAAAAATGGAGAAAAGCTGGATTACAAAAGCTCAGGTATTGTTTTTGGCGAAGTAGGTACAGATGCCCAACATTCTTTCTTCCAGATATTGCACCAAGGCTCGGATATGATTCCCGTGGATTTTATTGCATTTGCCGAATATGATCCTCTCGATAATCAAAATCAAATCCTATTGGCAAACTTTTTTGCACAAGCGGCATCTCTTATCAAAGGGAGGACAGAAACTGAAGCTCGGGAGAATTTGTTGAGAAAAGGGAAGAGTATCGAAGAAATCCAGGATATACTGCCACATAAAGTATTTCCTGGAAATAAGCCAAGCAATACAATTATTGCAAAAAGATTGACTCCAGAGAATCTGGGTTCCTTGCTAGCATTTTATGAACACAAGACATTTGCTCTTGGGCATCTTCTGGGCATTAATCCATTTGACCAAATGGGTGTTGAGCTGGGCAAAGAAATAGCAAATGATGTATTGCTTGAACTAAATTCTCAAAAAGAGACGCACGCATTTGATTCCTCTACAAATGCTTTAATTAATTGGACTAAAAAATAATAAAAGATACTTAAATCCGTTTATTACTTTTTTTTATAACAAGGAAATAAGAACTTGACTGATTCACAATTTAATGATATGAACGCACATTCTCTTATCACATACATATTGGAAAACCACCATACTTATGTAAAATCGAGCATTCCTATGCTTGAGCAATTTTCCAAGAAAGTAGTTTCATATCACGGCGGTGAATATGATGAGCTTGTTAAAATTGCTGCTTTGCTCAAAGGTCTCTTTGTCGAACTTCTCTCACATATTGAAAAAGAAGAAAATATTCTGTTTCCAAATATTTTGGACTTGCAAAAGATAGGAAAAGATGATAAAGAAATAAATCCAAAAAGTGAAAGCAACCAAAACTTGATAATTGCAATGATTTATGAGCATGAGAATGCTTTGAAAGTACTCGGCTCTATCAAAAATATAAGCAATGATTACGCTCCATGGGGAAATGCTTGCAAAACAACTATCGCTTATTTTGCTAAATTAAAGGAGTTCCATGAGGACTTACTCCAGCATATCCACCTAGAAAATGATATTTTATTTCCAAAGGTAGAGGAATTAATCAAGGAATTAACAGGCAAGGACAAAGACTCAGAATCAAATGAACTAAGGGGTGAACTCAGTGATTTGGACGATGAGTTATTCTAGTATTGCTTTTATTTCGTCGAATTCATGGGGTTTGTTCATGTTGAAAAATGTTCCAGCTTTGTAGTTGGGGATTTCGCTCTCTGCGTCGATGATTTTGGCGTTCATATTATTTACCAGCTTGAAAACTTTGCATCCACGTTTTACCTGCTCACCAGATCTGTTTTCCTCCTCGGTGGCAGATTCGTTAATGATTTTTTCAATCTCTTTGATTGAGTCTTTGTGATAAACCCCAGCTAGTTGTTGGAAAAAGCCATCTGCCTTGGCTATTGTGATTGAGCTTTGGGTCGGGTAATCAATGAGGAAACGAATAACATCTTCGCTCATAAGCTGCATATCACAGGAGATAATGAAATTCTTCTGTGTCATTGAGGCGGATAAGCCTGCGTGAATCCCGGCTATGGGCCCAGTGTTTTTGTAAATATCGGCAAACATCTCAAGACCCAAGAATTCATATTCTTGAGGCGAATTTGTGCTGAGAATTATTCTGGGGAACAAGGGCTTCATTAGATTTAGGATTCGCTCAATGGCGGTCACATTGCCAATTTTCAACAATGATTTGTTCTGCCCCATCCTAGTCGATTTGCCGCCGGAAAGTATTATCCCTGTCATATTTTTATACATTCTACCATTTCTCCTTTTCTTAGATGAGATGTTTCTTCTTTTAAAATTATTAGGCAATTTGCCTTCGAGAGTGATGCCATATTTCCACTCGAGACAGATCCAGCGTCGCTTACAAAATATCTTGCAAGACTAGGTTCATAGGTGAGAATACCTCTTGAGAAATGTCTTTTCCTGTCTTTCTTTCTTATATCATCGTTTAATTCTGCAATAATATTTTTATTTTCTTTAGAATTAAAATACTTGTCAATATTATTTTTTACAAAAATATTGAATGTGACAAAAGCTGAAACTGGATTACCCGGAAGCCCAAACACAAGTTTGCTTCTGGAATCATTATTAAAAGTGCAAAATAGAACAGGTTTTCCAGGTTTGATATTCACACGCCAAAATTTTGTCTCACAGCCCAGCTGCTCTAAAATTTCTTTGACGAAATCATATTTGCCAACAGAAACTCCGCCAGTAGTTAGGAAAATGTCAATATCAGAATTGAGTGCTGATCTTATTTTTTCTTCTGTCAATTCACGGTCATCGCCCACAAGACCAAAGCTCAGAGCCTCGTGCCCCGATTCTTTGACAGAGGACAAAAGAGTGTAGAGATTGCTTGCACGGATTTTATCGCCAAGCGGTATCTCTGAGATTTCCACAAGCTCATCGCCGGTGACAAGAAGCCCAATCTTGAGTTTGTCGTAAACCTTGACCTTTGACTCACCGCAAGCAGAAAGCATTGAAATGTGATTTGATTTGATTTTTATACCACTTTCGACCGACTTCATTCCAACAAACAAATCGCTTCCCTTCTTTCGGACATGAGTTCCTTTTTTTATTTTCACATCACTTAGAAGTGAAATCCGTTTTCCATACTCGGCAAGTAACTCCACAGGAATGACCGTGTCTGCCGAAGATGGCATTTTTCCACCAGTCATAATCCTAACACAAGAATTTTCGTCAAGCTCAAAGTGTTCATAATTTCCAGCAGAGATTTCACCAATCAAACTCCACGAACGAATATTTTCATTGAATTTAATTGCAATTCCGTCCATGGCAGAATTATCAAATGGGGGCTGGTCGGTGTCAGAAAATACGTCTTCTGCCAATGTTCTGCCCAAGCAATCTTGCAAATCAACTTCGATTATCCTTTTGGTGATTTTGCTCAATTCTCTGAGAATTATTTTATTTGCTTCTTCATAATTTATCATTTTACTTATTAACCTTCCACTGATGAGATTTATTATCAAAAATTTCTTTGCCAAAAACAGGGACATCTGCCTTGATTTCTTCAACAATATATCTTGTGGCTGCCATTGCGTCCGTCCTGTGAGCAGATGAAGTGAAGACGAAAAGACAAATCTCACCCGCATTTATTTTGCCCAAACTATGGAGGATGTGCAAGCAGATGAGGTCGAATTTGGCGAATGCAGACTCTCTGATTTGGCTAAATTTTGCCTCAGCCATTTCTTCATAAGCTGTATATTCTATTGCAGTTACGGTCTTGTCGTTGGCAGTGTCGGCACGGACTTGGCCCAGGAAAATGTCGTGCGCACCAATATCAGTCCCTACACTGTGGTGAGCTATTGATTGGGCAATTATTTCTGGGCTTATTGCACCTTTAGTTAATACTGATTTTTTCTTCTTTACCATGAGCTGATTCCACCTTTTAAATTTATCAGATTAGAATATCCTTGTTTTTCTAATAGTTTGATACATTCTCGACTTCTTATTCCACTTTGGCAACAGACAAGCGTTTGCTTGTCTTTGTCTAATTCAGATAATCTATTTGGAATTTCACCCAGTGGGATGTTTATTGCATTTAATTCAATAATTTTGGGCATTTCCCATTCTTGTCGCACATCTAAAACCTGGATACTTCGTGTCTTTAGAATTTGTTTTAACTCTTCTGAGCTAATTTCTTTAATTTTTTCAACTTTTTTATTATCGTGATTTGTCTCGCAAAAATAATCATAATTATAATCTTTGAAATCATCTCGCATATCTAAAATATTTTGGATTTGTTTGTCAGATTTCTTGATGGCAATCCTTGTAGAATCTGCGGTAAGTGCATTGTAATTCAATATCTTACCAGATAGCACATCTCCTATTCCTAAAATTATTTTAATGATTTCATTTGCCTGCATTGTGCCGATGATTCCTGGCAAAATTCCAAGCACGCCAATCTCTGAACAATTCGGAGACTTAGCCGGTGGTCTTGGAAATAAGCACCTATAACTTGCTCCATTCTCAAAATTAAAGACCGAAACTTGCCCCTCAAATTTATAAATTCCGCCATAGACAAAAGGACGTGCAGTCAAAATGCTGGCATCATTTATCAAATACCGGGTGGAAAAGTTGTCCGTCCCATCCAAAATTAAATCATATTTCTCAAACAAATCAATCGCATTTTTGTTTGTTAATTTTTCTGGATAAACATCAAATTGAACATAAGGATTTTGTTTGCTTAGTTTTTGCGAGGCAATAGTTGCCTTATTCTTGCCAATATCGTCTGGAACAAACAATATCTGGCGTTGCAAATTTGATTCATCAACTGTATCAAAATCAATAATTCCAATATGCCCAACGCCTGCTGCTACCAAATATTGAAGTGCTGGGCAAGACAAACCACCAGCACCAATGACCAATACTCGAGCAGATTTCAATTTCCCTTGGCCCGACTCGCCCACTTTATCAAGTAAGATATGGCGGCTGTATCTGTATTTTTCTTTAGTTGATAACATAATTTTTAGAATTCGAGAGATTACAATAAATTATAAACACACGAAGTGTGTCAGCCACCAGCAAATGCAGGAAGAAGTGCCACTTCGTCATTTTCACTAAGCTCGAACTGGGCAGGAACAATATTTAGATTGACCGAAATTTGGAAATTCATTTCTTCTAATCTGCTGAACTCACTCAGGAAATAATCGCTCAAATCACTCACCATCTTAATGTCTAAATCCAGGGTCTCCTCTTCTTTGCCAAGGCTCTCGGCAATCATTCCAAAATATTTCATCTTAATCTTCATATTTGTAATCTCCTGATTTCCCGCCGGTTTTCTCGTTTAGTTTAATGTTGGTGATTTGCATAGATTTGTCAATCGCCTTGCACATATCGTAGAGGGTTAGTGCTGCAAGCGAGACTGCGGTGAGTGCTTCCATTTCAATTCCAGTCTGAGCAGTCGTCGAAGCAAATGATTTGATAATCACTTTGTTTTCGCTTAATTCAAGATTGACATCTACTTTTGATATGAAAATATTGTGGCACAGTGGAATTAGCTCAGATGTTTTCTTCGCCGCCTGTATCCCAGCAATTTTGGCGACGGTAAGCACGTCACCTTTTTTCATTAAATTATTTTTAATGGCATCGTAAATTTCATTTGAGATTAATACTTCACCACTTGCTCGAGCTGTTCTGAGGCTTTCTTTTTTTGCTGAAACATCTACCATTTCTGCCTTCCCCTCACTTGTTAGATGCGATAACTTGCTCATAATTATCCTCCAATTGCCATCATTTGATTCTGGGAAAATGTGACGAGTTGTTGCACGGGAGGATGCTTTTCATCTTTAAGTTGAAGTGATGACATTAGCATCTCAGATATTTCTTCGTCACTGACTCCTGCGCGAAACAATTCTCTGAAATTCACTCCAGAATCAGAATTGGATAGTAGACATAGCTTCATCTTGCCCGAAGATCCGACACGCAACCTATTGCAATCATCACAGAAGTGATCCGAAATGGAAGAAATAAAACTTACCTTGCATTTGTGTCCAATGACTTGGTAATCTTTTGCCACGGCGTGCTTTTCCTGCTCGAGTGATTGGAGTGGGAATTCTGATTCAATAATTTCCTTCATCTCCACATAAGATATAAATCTGTCATCATTCCAATCATTGTTTCCAAATGGCATAAATTCTATAAAACGTAAATTTACATTTCTATCTTTGAAATAATCAACGAATTTAGTTAATTCACCATCGTTGAGACCACGCATTCCAACGGCATTAATCTTGAGTGGTGCAAAACCAAGATCCAAAGCCGTTTCAATAGATCCCATCACTGGTTCAATTTTATCATGCCCAGTGATTTGCTCGAACATCTGAGCGTCCAATGTGTCGAGGCTAAGATTTAATCTATCAAGACCAAGCTCTTTTAATCTTTTGAGATGAGGAGCAAGTGTGGTGCCATTGCTGGTGAGTGCTAGCTCGAATGGATGTCCACTCTTGATTTCAGAGACCCGCTCGAATAAATCCATTATGTCTCGACGAATCATCGGTTCGCCACCTGTGAATCTGATTTTCTTCATCCCATGACCCACAACAAAAAGCCTGATTAGTCTCACTAATTCATCATTTGTTAAATTGTAGTTGTACCTAACGCTCTTTGTCATATTGTCTTTTGGATTGCAGTAGAAACAGTTCAAGTTGCATCTATCTATCAGCGATATTCGCAAGTAATCGTGAACTCTCCCGAATCCGTCTATTAGTCTTTTCATAAGATTATAATATTAATAATGCAATAAGTGCTGCAATTCCAACAACAAAAGCTGGATGTAGCTTGAAAAATATAATAAGTGCTGCTCCGATTATCATCAGAAGTGCAGTCTTCCATTCCAAAGGCATTCTCGTGGCATACTGGAACATGATGGCAACTATCATCCCAATTACTGCAAACTTCACCCCTTTAAATATTTTCATAATAGTTTCATTCTTTGAATACTGAGAATAAAAATATGCGGCTACCATTATGACAATGGCTGGAACTGCCATGTTTCCAAGATTGGCGACGATGGCACCCAATATTCCACCAGCCTTGTAGCCGGTGTATGTAGCAAATTTGATAGAAATTGCACCGGGGAAAACCTCTACCATTGCCAGCACTTTTAAGAACTCTTCGTGTGTGAGCCAGCCGTAGTTTTGCACAGCCTCTTTTTCAATCAATGGAATCAGAGAATATGCACCACCAAAAGAAAATGATCCAACCCTCAAAAATGCTAGAAATAAATCAAGATAAAGCATATTTCCTTTACCCTTCCAATTCTTCGATGACTTTTAGAGTTGCCATCATTTGTGGAAATCCAACTGTTGGGAGCGAAAGCAATGCCACGTGTTTTATTTCCTCGATGCTAGCACCGGCAGAGCTTGCTTTTCTTGAGTGAGAAGCAACAGCTCCTTCGAGTCCTGCTCCAGTGGATATTGCAAGTTTAATTAAGGCACGGGTCTTTTCGTCCAATGGACCAGACTCGTGAACAGCCTTTCCCATTTCTTCGTAGGCATTCATCACTTCTGGATATTTTTCTTTTACTCGAAAATATCTAGGCGGAATTTTATCTTTCATATTCTTGTCCCATTTTATTTAAAAAAAAACCTCATCCTTATAAAAAAAAGGATGAGGCAATGATTTAAGAAAACAAAGTCATTTTAGCAACATGACAGTTCACTTTCTTAATATTTAACACTCATCTCCTTTGCAAGTTTGGCAGGGTGGGACGTTTCCATCGCATCACCCCTATCGGCTAATGAAACTTATTGCACTTGTGTCTTGTATTATAAAACAAATCACTGCAACTTAGCACTCACCAGCTCGGAGATTATTAGCAAATATAGCTAATTTATTTCAATCAAAAGAACAATTTATACTCACCAGTGTGAGGGGTCAGCTACGGATTGTCAAACTCTCTTTTTGGTCCTTGATAATACCACCAGTTGAGCACAAGGCAAATCACATAGTAAACCGCAAAGCCATAAAGTGCAAGCTCAGGAGTTCCAGCTTTTACTTGTTGGCCAAACACTCTTGGAATTACAAAAGCTCCGTATGCTGCAACGGCTGAAGTCCAACCAAGAACCGGTCCCGCTTTCTCTTTTGAGAAAATAAAAGGGATAGATCTAAAAGTAGAACCATTGCTAATACCTGTGGTCATAAATAATACCATGAACATGAAGAAGAATGGCCACCAATAATCCTCAGGTGTAGCTACATTTCTTGCTTCAATTACAAAATATGCAACTCCTAAAACTGCGATTATTTGGAATATTGTACTCCACATCGTTACCTTTGCACCACTGTTTATCTTGTCAGAAAGTATACCTCCGAGTGGCCGAATCAAAGCTCCAATCACCGGACCCAGGAATGCCCAAAGCATAATATTTGGCGCATTTGGATTAATCCAGTTTGGATCATTTGGATTGGAATAAACAAATATGTCTTGTGCCAGCTTTGGAAATACCATTGAAAAACCAATGAAAGAACCAAATGTCATAATGTAGATAATTGTCATTATCCAGTTGTGCTTGTCGGTTAGTATAGAAAACTGCTTGTTGAGGTTTTCTTTTATTTCAGTAGGTGTAGCATATTTCATCAATAGCACAGCCAGAATAATCACAAGCGGAAGTACAAGCCACATTGAGAGTCCAACTCCAATCAACAAGTATGCACCAACGGCCGCCGCAGATAATCCGAGTCCAACCATGTAAAGTGTCTTAGACAATCCTTTGCTAAAACTAGGAAGCGAAGGAGTACCAGTAGATACATTATTCATTCTGAAGAATGCCGATATGGCAGCAAGAGCAATCAGAGGAACCCAAACCCAAGCCGCATTCTGCAAGCCTTCGAATGTAGCACCTTTTGCCGTTGCAATCGAGCCAGCGGTTCCACCAAATATTGAAAATCCAACTACCATTGGAATGACTTTCTGCATCACACCAACACCAAAATTACCAAGTCCAGCATTCATGCCAAGAGAATAGCCTTGTACTTTCTTAGGGAAAAAGAAAGAAATGTTGCTCATCGAAGACGAGAAGTTTCCACCTCCAAACCCCGAAAGCAGTGCCATCACAGCAAAGAAGAAATAAGAGGTGTTGATGTCGCTTAGTGCAATACCAGTACCAACAGCTGGAATAATGAGTAGAGTGGTTGTGATAAATACAACATTTCTACCGCCACCAAGGGCAATCAAGAATGTGTTGGGCAAGCGAAGAGTCGCACCCGACAAACCAGCAATCGCCGGCAATGTGTAATAGAGACTGTTTATTTCTTTGAGCATCTCTATATACTCAGGGCTTCCTGGTGTCAATCCGTCTAGCATACCAAAGCTGAAGCCAAATTCCTTCATGTATTTTGCCAATACACCCCACATAATCCATACAGAAAATGCGAGCAATAGTGCTGGAATAGAACTAGAGAGGTTTTTGTTGGCTATTTTCTTCCCCGTGGATTTCCAAAAGCCTTCGTCCTCTACATTCCAGTCTTTTATGTTTACACTCATATATTTAGGTCTTTATATTAATTAAAAAAAAACTAATCTTCTTTTTTACTTAATCGCTGGACAAATCACATCAATCATGATGTGAGAGATCCAACTCCTCGTCGAATGAACCCTCCGGCTCTTCTAAGCATATAAAACAGTATATGAAGCTGATGGCCGCTCCAGCTGAAATAATATAAAAGAAAGTAATTGAGTCTACAAGCGAGAAAATTACGAGATACACCACAGCTCCAACATTACCATAGGCTCCCGCCATACCAGCAATTTGACCTGTCATGTTTTTCTTAATCATTGGGATTACTGCAAATGTTGCACCTTCGGCACCTTGGACAAAGATAGAACAGAATATAGTAATCATAACAGCAACCACTAACCACCACATGCCATCGAACATTGGCATTATGCCTCCGTCTGGTGCGGGCGTGGCAATGTTTGCCATTAGTAGGAAACCTGCAGTTATTCCGACCATGTAAATAAGCATGGTTTTCTTTCTGCTCTGCATTTTGTCGGAAAGTAAACCGCCCAGAGGACGTGCAAAGAGATTCACAAATGCAAATGATGCTGCAATTAGTCCAGCCATTGTGGCCGTCATTATTATCGAGCCATCGGCACCGGTAAGCGTTCGGAATGTAGATTCAAAAAACATTGGCAACATTGATACTACGGCAAGTTCTGCACCAAAATTTGCAAAATATGTACTGTTCAAAGCCGCAACACTACCCCAGTGGTATTTATCACTGTCTGGTACGCCTTTTTTGAGGATTGGTAGGTTTATTTGTAATGTCTTGAAAACGTGTGCAATATAGACGAGTGCTAAAACTACGTATATGATAGTGGTGACTGTGGCAGAAAGAACGGGTTCGCCGTCAATTTGTACGCCACTAATCCTCCATGTTAGAATTGCCATCGCTCCAACAAGCGGAATTGACCAGACTAAGTATTGAACCAAATCGCCATAAGAGGAGACAGTCATCGGGGCAGCTTTTTTGTTGCCAACGAATTTCCTGCCGTCTGGCAAATCTTTTACTAGGAAAAGATACATGACTCCATAAATTAATGATATAGCACCGTTGAATGCAAGTGCCCATCTCCAGCCATGCTCGATACCTAATGTTTCTCCGAAAAATGAAATCCCTATCCAAGGAAGTGTCATGGCCGCAAATGCAGAACCAAAGTTACCCCATCCTGCGTAAAACCCTTCTGCTCTCCCAATGATTTTTGGTGGAAACCACTGAGATACCATTCTTATTCCAATTACAAATCCAGCACCAACTGTACCCAAGACTAATCTTGAGATGAGCAACTGCATGAAAGTGTCACCAAATGCAAAGAAGAATGCAGGAATTGCAGAAAATATCATGAGTCCAGAAAATACCACACGAGAACCATATTTGTCAATCAGTGCACCTATCACAATACGAGCTGGTATGGTTAGGGCAACATTACATATAGCTAAGATTTTAATGTGTTCTCTGGTTAGCCACTCCATGTCACGTAGCATGGTGGTGGCAAGTGGTGCCATGTTGAACCACACATAGAAAGTGATAAAGAATGCAATCCAAGTGAAATGCAATACCCGGATGCGTTCTTGAGCGAAATCTAGCAGTTCTGGTTTTTTCATTCTATAGTTATTCCAAACAATTAGTTAATAATATTTCGAAAATGTATTTTCCGTATTTACTATATTTAGAGTTTATCTTGTTTGTCAGTTTAACTTTGTACCAAATAAATAATCGCTTTATTCAGACTCGTTACTCTGACACTTGCAATATAATAAATTATTATTTAATAAAAGAGTTAAATGTCTTTTATTATAGAATGTTAATTATTATTCGGTCTCTGCTTCTCCCATACCGCATTAGGGTTTCTAACTTCGCTCCTATCCCAATTCCAAAGTACACGCTGGTATGGTCGCCCTAGATAATGCAATGGCATTACAAGAACGTGGATTAGGCGTGAGAATGGAAACATTATGAGTATTAAGTAAGCTCCAATAATATGCCATTTGAGTAGCCATGGCATTGCACTAACTGAGGAAATATCAGGGTTGAGCAAGAACAATGAATTCAAATATGGAGTAATCGAAGAGGCAAACCAAGAAGATCCCCAAGTATTGAAGTATGCAATACAAAGCCCAAGAATTACTTGCACGATGATTAATAGCTCAATGAAAATGTCCATTTTTGTGGTCACTATTTGAACTCTTTCGTTGGTCATACGGCGGAATAGAAGCCTGACAAGACCGAAGAGCATTAATAATCCAGCCGAGAAGGCACTGATTTCAATTATGAGCAAACGCATTGGCTGGGCGTTGAAGCCAAGTAATGTTTCTGGGAATAAGAATGCGATTAAATGTCCAAAAAAGAGCAATATTACACCGATGTGAAATGTCACCGATCCCCAGAACAAAGAACCACTTTCGAGAAATTGTGAAGACAAGGAGCTTACACTAAATTTCCTATTTCTATAACGTATTATTGTCCCTATAAGAAATATTGGTATTGCCATATAGGGCAATGCTACGAAGAAAAAATTATCAAGTATATTCATGATACGACCTATTTTTATTATATTTTATTTTGCTTTAATTAAATGTTGTCACTTTCCATTGCCAGTTCCGAATTGACTGACTTCAAAAAATCGCTGGAGTTGAGGCTCACAATATCATTTTTGATGTCAAAATCTATTTTCAGAATTTTGTAGAAAGTGTTAAGTGCGTTCAAGTAAATCATCTTGTACTCATCTGAGGAATCGATTATGGTTTTATACTGTTTTTTGTAGAACTTGGTCTTGTATTCCATTTTCTTTTCTCCAAACTCGTCAATGATGAGCTTCACAGCAGGAGCTAGTATTCTTTTGACCAACTCTGCTCTGAACTCATCGTCCTCTATTTTGGAAATAAGTTCGAGTACAAATGGAAGATGGTCCGAGAGCTCGCCATTTGTGTCAATGCCAGCCTCTCTCATCTCACGATTAAGATTGACTAGCAATGCTCCACGTTTGTAATCCTCACCAAAGAGTACATACCCAAGGTCAATCGTTGTTATTGCTTGAACTTCAAATGATCTTACGTAAATCTCTTGCTGATCGAGTAGATTATTTTTCTGAACATAATCAACAAAGTCTTCTAGTTCCTTTGCACATTCGGGATAATGTTCAAGTAAGAAATCTTGTACCTTCAGAACATAGCCTGTAAAACCCTCTTTTGGAAAAGCAAACAGTACTGATAATAATTCATAATGAGAATAATTTACCATCGTTATGCACCCCTTGCAGGAGTAATTTTTGTACCAAAGCCCATAGAACCTTTTGCGTCACCTGTGTTATCAAGCATCTCAATGGCTTGCTCACGATGAGCTGGAGGAATTACGAATCTGTCTCCAAATTTAGCCAATGATGTTAAATAATATGAGGCTTCAACTTCTTCTACTGTGAAATTCACTTCTTTGAGTGCTTCCATTGCCTTTGCTTCGGAAATATCACCAACTGTTTTCCATCTTCGGTAGATACGAATTGACATGAGCTTTTTGATTACGTCTCTTATAATAGTGACATCGCCTGCGGTAAACAAATTAGCCATGTATTCGAGTGGGAAACGTGCGTCTTCAATCGAGCCGAATATTTCTTTTGTAGTTGTGTCATATAACCATTTGTCATCCCAGAACTTGCTCTTTGAATCCATTTTCTTAGCTAATTCGGTATTATCAACATCGGTGATAGATGCCATCACAGGTAGCATTGGCGGAACATAGAACAACATCGGTAATGTTCCAAACTCAGGGTGAAGTGGCAGAGCCAAATCCCATTCTTTTACAAATTTGTACACGGGTGATTCTTGAGCGGCTTTGATGGTGGAATCTAAGATTCCATTTTTCTTAGCCTCGGCAATCACATCTGGGTCGAATGGGTCGAGTATCATTTCTTTTTGACGAGCAATGATGTCTGAATCTTTTGCAGAAGAGGCAACTGTGTCAAAAATCTTATCGGCATCATAGAGCAAAACTCCAAGATAACGGATTCGCCCAACACAAGAGTGCATGCAAGCCGGCGCGAGACCACTTTCAAGTCTCGGGTAGCAGAGAATACATTTTTCACTCTTGCCCGTATTCCAATTATAATATGCTTTTTTATAAGGGCAAGCTGTAACGCACATTCTCCAACCCTTGCACACGTCTTGGTTGATGAGTACAATACCGTCCTCACCACGTTTGTAAATCGCACCCGATGGACACGATGCCACACAAGCAGGATTCAAACAATGATTACAAATTCGTGGAAGATAGAAGAATGCCATTTGTTCTAGTTGGAACATGGCCTCTTGTTCTTTTGCTGTTAATTTTTTCAGATTCACGTCATTACGTGCAAAATCTGGCGTACCACTCAAATCATCATCCCAGTTTGGACCCATTTTAATGTCCATTGGCTTTCCAGTAATCAGAGATATTGGACGTGCCGTCGGTTGATCATCCATAGCAGGAGCTTCTATTAGCTCGAGATATTTAAAGGTGAATGGCTCGTAATAATCATCGATCATAGGCAACTTCGGGTTATGAAAAATGTTTGCAAGCCCTTTGCCCTTGCCAGCTCCACGTAATTTTAGCGTTCCGCCGTCTTTTTTCCAACCACCATGGTAGATGTCTTGATCTTCCCATTTGGTTGGATAACCTGTACCAGGCTTAGTCTCAACATTATTCCACCACATATATTCGGCACCCTTTCTATCTGTCCAGATGTTCTTACATGCAATCGAACAAGTGTGACACCCAATACACTTATCAAGGTGAAAGACCATTGATATTTGCGATTTGATATCCATAATAAAACCTTTTAAACTTTGTTTATTTTTAATTTTTTATATAATATTTCTAGTAAACTACTTTATCCATTTTCTTAACAATGACGTGAGTATCACGGTTTACAGCCGTTGGTCCCCAGTAATTGAAATGATAGGTAAATTGTCCATACCCACCCGCCAAATAATTTGGCTTGAGGTGAATTC
>JAJRPT010000116.1 GCA_024280675.1 Bacteroidota bacterium | reverse complement strand
GTATTTCCCACTCCGGAGCTCTTGCCTAGTCTGAGGAATTGATGTTTCTTGCAAATCGCTAATATCAACACCAACTGAAAGTAGCCCTGAGGTGAGTGAACGCTTCATAAAACGGGATACAGAATTGGGATCACGTGAGCAAAGTATTTTAGACCTAGCTCCAAATGCCATACCAAAACAAGCCCCCAACTTTGCACCAAATTCTGGATTGATTTCAATGTTTGAATGACCAAAGACTCTGGCTCCAGTAAACAATTCCCTAAGCCAAGCATTTTCTTGAACAAGCGACCTTGTCACAACAGACGAAGAATTAACCTGTTTGGCTGGCCAGAGTTTAATATTTGGACTAAGCACCACCCCGTCACCAATACTACAATCGGAACCAATAAATACATTTTCTTCTATTGTAGAGTTATCTCCAATAATCGTATTAGAACAAATGACATCGTCACGCGCTTCTATATTTTTACCAATAGACACCCCATCCCATATTGTCACACCACGCAATTTGCTCCCGTGTCCTATTTTCACATCGTCGCCAATCACACAATCTTCAATCTCACAATAAGGAGACACTACAGTATTTTCACCAATGAAAACATTCTCGCCAATTTTTGCACTGGTGTCAATTCTTGTACTCTTTGCAATTCTATTTTCTGGAGTAGCTAATTTTATTTTGCCGCTTAGTGCGTCTGATTGCCCAATCTGATATTCATTTAGATTACCAATATCACGCCAATAGCCGTCTGCAATATACCCAAAGAGCGGCTTTCCAAGACTTAGCATGAGGGGAAACAAATCTTTTGAGAAATCAAACTCTTGCTCGCTTGGGATTAGACTCATCACCTCTGGTTCTAGGATATAAATACCAGTGTTTACAGTATCTGAGAAGACTTGCCCCCAACTTGGCTTTTCTAAAAACCTTGTCACCGCCCCGTCATCTCGTGTCATCACAATCCCATAAGATGTTGGTTTGTCTACTCTTGTGAGTAATATTGTAGCTTGTGCTTTTCTTTTTTTGTGGAATTCTATTGCTGAACTTAAATCGAAATCACTTAACACATCTGCCGAAAGAACCAGAAATGATTCATCCAAGCAAACTTTTTTGAAAGCATTTTTTACAGCACCTGCAGTTCCAAAATCCTTTACGGCACTGACGTACTCAATCGAAACGCCAAAATCACTGCCACCACCGAAATACTTTTTTATCTTCTTTGGTTGGTAATACAGAACTGAAACAAGGTCTGAAATGCCATGTCTTTTCAGGAGATTCAGCGTGTGTTCCATAAGAGGCTTGTTGAGAATCGGGACCATCGGTTTGGGTTGATTCATAGTTAGAGGTCGAAGCCTTGTGCCAAACCCTCCTGCCATTATCACCGCTTTTTTCATTTTGCACATTCTCAAAATATTTCTAAAAATCACACACATTTACTATAGGCAAATTAGCTATATTTGTTCCAAGTCGCAAGCAAGAAGAAATTTATCGAGAGAAAGTTGTTAGTTTTGCCGAAGCAATAATTCAAAAATTATTATCTCTGATGATTAATATACTTTACATGAGTCACTTCTCCGACCTAAGAATGGGTGGGCAAAGGTCAATGACTCACCTTATCGAAAATCTTGACAGGGAAAGATACAAGCCTTTTGCTCTTTGTCCAGAGGAAGGTGAACTCTCGCAGAAACTACTTTCGCTCGCTTGCCCAGTCTTCCACTTTCCCCTCTATAGCCTCAAGCCAAAAAATATCATAAAGTGCTTGCCAGAAGCATTTAGGATTAGAAAAATATTAAAAGAGAATGAAATTGATATAATTCACTCAGATTACCCCTCAGACACTTACTTTGCTCATTTGGCACGAATTGGAACTAAGGCAAAAATCATCTGGCACGTCAGGTGGAATGTCCCCGCCGCCAAAGATAGGATATTCGAAAGGGTCTATGACGGGATAATTGGTGTATCAGAAGCCGCAGGACGTAGGTTCAAACTTGACAACCCTGAGTTTAGCAAGAAATACAAGACAATTTATAATGGCGTTGATACAAATAAATTTCTACCACTCCAAGACAAAAGTAAACTCAGAGATGAACTTGCCTTGCCAAGTGATGAATTTATTTTACTCTTTGCTGGAGTTAGAAAAGAAGGCAAAGGTGTTTTTGATATATTAAATGCTCAAGTTCTTCTCAAAAATTCGGAAAAAGATTTGCCATTGATTGTTTTTGTTGGTGGGGATGAGCAGAACGATAATCGAATGAAAATAGATGATTTAATAGAAAAACATAGTCTAAAAGATAATGTCAGAGTACTTCCTGCACAGATTAACATATCCGACTGGATGAGGGCTTCGGATCTCATAGCAATACCATCTCACGAAGGGAATGAAGGGATGCCACGTGTGTCGATTGAAGCTCAATGCTCGGGTGTACCACTGATTGTCAGCGACGCTGGCGGTGTGGCAGAAGCAATCGGGAGGGAAGAAAATGCTGGCATTGTGGTCAGACAAAACTCTCCTCAAGATATTGCCCAAGCTATTGAGAAAATAATGTCCAGTCCTGCTCTTTCAAAGAAAATGTCCGAGGCGGGGCGAAAGCGTGGTAAAGAACTTTTTGACATAAAAATACACGCCAGCAGAGTAGAAAATTTCTACCAATATATTCTCAATGATTATAATTTGGAGCATAAATGAATATATTAATATGCAACTCGGCCAGAACTTGGGGAGGAAATGAGCGGTGGAGTGTCTCTTTGGCAAATGGTCTCGCCGGGCGTGGTCACAATATTTCATTTGCCGCACGGACGAATATATTTACTAGTCTATCAGAAAATATTCCAGTTGAAACCGTGGGTTTTAATCACGAATTCCATATCGGAACTTACTCCAAGCTTAGAAAAATAATTATAGGCAATAATATTGAAGTAATAATTGCCACTAAGCTCAAAGAATATTTTATTTGTGGATTATTGGGAAAAATACTAAATATTCCAGTTATGATGAGATATGGAATTGAAAGGGCTGTGTCGAAATTTGATTTGCTAAGAAGAGTTGCTTTCAATAATTTTGCAAGCCAGATCATTGTCAATTCCAACTCAATTAAAATAATTCTAGG
>JAJRPT010000115.1 GCA_024280675.1 Bacteroidota bacterium | reverse complement strand
TAAATTTAAAGAATTTTCCAAGAGCTGGGATAATTTTAAATTAGCAATGCCATTCTCTAAAATAAACATTGAAATAATTGGACCTTTTACTATTGACAAAAAATTAACAAGAGATGAAGTGAATACAAAAATACAAAAACTAGAAGGCTTACTAAGTTAAAAAATGCTAACAATATTATCTTTCATATTTAAAATAATCGTCGGGATAAGAAATTACGCTTTCGACAACGGGACTCTTAAATCTCATAAATGCAAAGCTTTTGTAATTTCTGTTGGAAATCTCTCGGCCGGTGGCACGGGCAAGACTCCATTTACGATTATGCTTTCTAATATGCTGTCTGAGAATGGGTTTAAGACCGCTGTTGTTGGCAGAGGTTATGGCAGGGAGCACAACAAATATACAGTTGTTTCCGATGGAGAGAATATAAAAAAGAATCCTGATGAATGTGGCGACGAAATGATTTTGATTGCCCAGAGGACTGGCTCGATAGTGATTGCCAACACCGAAAAGTACGAAGCAGCCCTCAGAGCCGACGGTGACTACTCGCCCCATATTATCATTGTCGATGATGGCTTTCAGCACAGGCAACTTTCTCGTGATATTGATATTTTGTTAATCGACGAGCAGACTGTGAAAAATTCTTTTATGATGCCAAGAGGTCGCTTGCGTGAGCCACTTAATTCGGCCAAGAGGGCTGACCTTATTTGCATAAAAAATAATATTAATCAAAAATATTTGAAACAATTTGAAGATTGTGGTGTTCTTTTAAAATATGACAACTACCCATCTGGTAAAAGTTTATTTTTTTCTGCTTCTGAGGAATTAGATTTGGAGATTGAAAATACGAAAATGGGAATAACTCTAGTATCGGCGATTGCAAATAGTTCTAATTTTGAAGGTTCAGTTGAAAACATGGGGTATAATATTCTCACAAATATTAGATTTGCCGATCATCATTCTTATTCGATTGAAGATGTAAAGACAATTTGCCAAAAGATGAAAGATTACAATATTTTCTACTTAGGTACGACTGAGAAGGATTTTGTTAAGTTAAGGCGTTTTGAAAAGTATTTTAGAAAAAAAGAAATAAAGGTTTTAGTGTTTGAAATTGAATCAAAAATAAGTCACCAGCAAGAGGATTTCAACAAATTTATACTAGAAAGGATTCGGGGTGCGAAGAACTAAAATAATAATTATATTTATTTTCTTTGTATTTTTTGCCAATACTTTCGGCAGAGAAGAAATCAGAATTGCAGTAAGCAAAGCCTCTGGTCACGTGGCTTATTCGCATTATGGCAAATGGCTGAAATCTATTGACAAAGACATAGAAATTGTGGATTTGTATGCAATGCCATACCTTGAGGCTTTAAAAGAGATGGGAAATGTTTCTGGGCTGATTCTCTCAGGAGGACCTGATGTTCATCCCGGCAGGTTTGGCAAGTCCTCGGACAGCTCTCGCTGTGAGATTGAGTTAGATAGGGATACACTTGAATTTGCTGTCTATAATTTTGCATTAGAGAATAAGATTCCTATTCTAGGAATTTGCCGTGGGATGCAGTTGATTAATGTTGCACACAGAGGTAGTTTAGTAATTGATTTACCCTCGGACAAAGGTACTGACACGCTGCATCAGAACAAAAAACCCTACGACAGCTTTCACAATATCATTTTGGACGAAAGCACTTTATTCTATTCTATTGTGAAACTTAGAGAAGGTATTGTCAATAGCAATCATCATCAGGGTGTAGACAAACTTGGAGCAAACCTACGGGCTAGTTCCTGGTCGGGCGACGGTCTGATTGAATCATTCGAGTGGAAGAATCAAGCTAATTTACCATGGATGCTTGCCGTACAGTGGCATCCCGAGAGATTAGAGAACGAGGCTCTTTCCCGCCCCATTGCCTTTGAGTTTGTTCGGCAAGTCAAAAATAATCAATTCAAGAAAGAGGCAAAATGAAATACTGGCCTCTACCCAACTCCTATGACGACAAGCTACCAAAGGGCGAAATGCCAGGTGCATTTTGGGAGGAGCGTTCGGGTGCATTTAATTGCGGGGTAGATATATTTGCCATGGAGGGTTCAGAAGTAATTTCTATTGATGAGGGTATTGTTATTGACTCGGGCAAATTCACATCTTCGGAAAATGCCACTTATTGGAACGAAACATTTTATGTTATTGTCAAGACCAAAGAACGCATTAATTATAAATATTGCGAACTTTCCGAGCTTTATGTTTCTATTGGGAATAAAATCCCAGCAGGAATCCCGATAGGAAAGATTGGTAAAACTATAAACCCACACAATATATCAGATGACGCACCCTATTTTGTGCGTGAGATTGCCTACAGCGATTACCCAGCAAGACTGCATCTTGAACTCTACAAAGCTCCGATAATGGAGATAAGACCTTATATTGCTGGTAATTATGAAGGTGACATCAAACCTAAATCCTTGCTTGATCCAAATGTATATTTAATGGGCTTAAGAAAACAATTAATATCTAAAGTTTAACTGGAAAAATAAACTTCTCTCACGATTCCCATCCACTGCATTGTTGGAAGATCCCATCTCTTCTGCATCATATTTAAAATGTTCAGAATATCGCAAATTAAACTCTAAGCCATTCCACTTGTATTTTACTTTGAAATAAGAACGGTAGCCTTCGCCATTTAGAATTGGAACTGAAATTTGTGATGGAGCAATATATTCATACTGCCAAAGAGCAGAGCTGAAATCTTCTGTGGTAAAAAATGTAAATTTCCCTCCGACAAGCAAGTTCTTGCTGATATTCCAATTTAATCCAAAAGATGCCATTTGCCCATTAAAATCGCCTTTCTTAGTGTCTGCAAAAACTGATTCAACACGAATCTTGCTAAACAATATTTCATTAAATGAAGACCTCAGTTCGATTCTTGCATTGTATTTCTGCTCATTCACTATCCCCTGCCTTAAATTTTCTTCATCTTTGTAATCATCATCACGGTTTTTTATTCTCAACTGAAATATTAGATTCTAATCTTTTGTGAACAAATAATTTGTCCTGCTAGCAAGCAGGAAACCATTGCGTTTCTCTAAAAAATCAATACGCTCAACTTCTGAGAAATAATCAGCAAGCAATTGTGTTTGAATATTGTCACTCAATTTTATTTTAATATCTGAACTAATTCCAAATTCATTCGATCTTTGATTTTTTGAACTCATTAAACTTGAGTATGGCAATCTCAGAAAAGGAGATAAATATCTCAGATTGAAATTAATCTTGATTAATTTATCAATTTTGCTAAATCCAAGAACTGCAAATGGATTTGAGTTCTCATCTAAACCAGATTCTATCGCAATCACAGAATATTTCATGTCGAGCTTCGCATAAGCTGAATAGGACAATGCCACTCGCCCGTTCATATAATTATAATTATTTGTGCTTAGAAATTTACTTGTCTGCAAGTACAAAGCGTTTATTCCCAGCAGGAAATCATCAGATGATATGTCTGTCGAAAGAGTGATATACTTTTCCCGAAAAGCATCTTTTTTCGCATATTCATTTTCTGTTCTGTAATATCCTGATAAATAGTAAGAGGAGATTGTACCGTCTGATTTTATTGTCGCAGGTCTTTGATTCTCGCCCACAGAGACAATATATTTAATCCTAAAGTCCGAAATCCGGTGAGCAAAGTAGGAGCCAATCCCGTACATACTTCCATATTCAAAGGCACTTGTGCTTGGTCTAATGTCTGAGCGAAACTTCAGTCTTAGACCATCAAAACCAATCCTACGAGGATAAGAATTTGCCAGCAATCCACCCAGACCTAAATTGATATGATGATGACCAATAATTAAACCATAATCACCAGCTAAGTATCCGATATTATATTTATTATTGCTAGAAAAAGCACGCTCACCAAGATTCTTTTTTATAAGAGCTGTTGCTTGTATGTCATTACTTTTCAATGAGATACTTTGATAGGAAGCCAGAGCATCTCCTCTATATTTACCTTCTTCAATTCCTTTTACCTTGCCAAAATTATATTTAAAACGGGACTTGATTGATGCACTGATAATTTTCTCATCGGAGATTACGGTGCAATTTTCTAGCACAAATATCTGATTCTCACTCAGATCTAGAGCATTTGCCAGTTGGCCAATATTATTAGGCTTATGCCTGCGCATATAATTTCTTATTTTCCTAGCCACATGAATATCCATAAATGGCAAAAAAGTAATCTGGTATAATCTGGCATTCTTCAAAACAAGTGGCTTATTTTCGTAGAATTCAATCCAGTAGAGCAGGTATTCGTTTCCGTTACTGTTTTCCTCATCTTCGGTAAGTGTTTGGAAGAGCGTCTCTTGAGAGACAACAACATTAGAAAGTAGGAAAATTATTATTATTAAATGTTTGAGAATCAAAATGATATTTCTCCAAAATAACTTTGCTCAAGACCTAATACTTTATGAAAAGAAAAATCTGAGACAATCTTATAATCAACTATATTGAGCGATATTCCAATGTTTAATACTGTGGGATTGCTAGCAATCGAAAAATTTAAACTCAGATTATCACTCAGCCTATAATAAAGTGAAGAGTAAAATATTGTTCTATCGTTTAGCACAATATTAAATCCGATGCTTGTAAATAAATAATCATTTTGCCAAGAAGCGGCTCCAGAAAATTGAGTAGCAAACAACTCACTACTGCCCAGAATGTTGTTAAAAGACGTGGCTAAATGTATGTCATCAATCAACTTATACCTTAAATTTATATCGGCAGAATATGAATCTGTTTTGGAAAAAGACCGGGCTTGAAACCTCAAGTAATTTGCCTTCACCCCCATCTGGAGAGAATTATTGAGCTTGATGGCTAATGGCAAAATCATTTTTATCCGGGAGAATAGTTGAGAATTTTCTCCTTCTAAAAATAAGCCAGCATTCAATTCCCTTGAAAATAAATCCATTGCTCCAATATATCCAATGCCAAGTTTATCAAGTTCAGGAATTGAAAATTTATTGGGTGAGAATTTAATTAGCAATACCCAGCTTGGGTAAGTCGAAAGAATTTGCGGGTTTTCAAAGAAATATGAAGAACTAAAGCTATAATCTGGCAATGTATTTTCCAGAGCCATAATTCTTATATTGCCCACTTTTAAAAACAATAGCAATAATAATAAAAATATTTTCGTAATTTTAGACATGTGCTTCTAAAATATTACGAAAATTTATTATGAAATCAATATTATTTTTATTCTTGTTCATTAGTTCAGTGCTTAACGCCCAAGAAATTGAGGTAAATGTTTCGGTGGATGACCAACAGATTAGCCAAAAATATTTGTACCAAGTGTCTTCGCTTGACAATGACATTGAGGGGTACATCAATAACACTGTTTTCACAGATATTGAATGGGATGGACCTAAAATTCCTGTTGATATTGCCATTTCTGTATCTGGTGGCACTAGGAATATCTTTTCTGCGCGCATGATCATAACTTCCAAAAGATACCTAGACGGCACCGATTATGAATCATCGACTGTGCTAAGGCTTTTTGAACAACAATGGACTTTTGAATATTCCAAAGGTGCTACACCATCATTCAACCCCTTAGTCTTCAATCAATTTGCTACAATCCTAGACTATTACATGTTGCTTATAATCGCAGCAGATTCAGATACTTACGGTGAGCTTGATGGCACAAATATCTTTGATAAGGCAAGGCAAATCTGCTTGC
>JAJRPT010000114.1 GCA_024280675.1 Bacteroidota bacterium | reverse complement strand
ATCATAAAATTGGGAATTACTCTGTGGAAATCCAGCCCATCAAAATATCCTCTTCCAGCCAGATTTACAAAATTTGCACAAGTCAGAGGCGTTTTGTCACCATAAAGTTCAAGCCGAATCTCACCTTTATCAGTCTTCATTGTGATTTGAGGCTAACTGTAATAAAAATAAACAACAGAGCTGTAAACAAATATTTCATAGCGAATCCCTTTTTTGAAATGTAAAAACATATTTTTATCAAAGTAACAAAAAAAACTCTGATTCCAAATTGGAAGCAGAGCTTGATGATTTAAAAGTCACAATGCGATTCAATACTTTGCACATCTGCGAATTGCTGAAACAACATCTGGAATCTGAATCAAAATCTCATCTTCAAACACTTTTGCAAAGCCCACCCAGCAATCCTCACTTGCGTGACGCATGACTGGCGCGTCAAGATGTTCAAATGCAGCTCCTAAATTTTATTTGTGTTGCCAACAATAATTTGAATCTTTAACTATTCTTTTACATCTATCTCCATTTTCAACAATTCCTTTGCACCTAATTGTATAGCTAGATTTTTCAACTCTAGTACTATCAAGTTCTTTATTGTCTAAACCTCTAGCATCAGAATTTGCTTTTGGGCTTGTGCAAGATGAAATAATAATAAAAAAAAGAATAAAATATTTATACATGATACCCTTGATTTAAAAAATCACAACTTAACTCAATACTTTGCACATCTGCGAATAGCAGCCGTAACATCAGGAATCTGAATAAGAATCTCATCTTCAAACACTTTTGCAAAGCCCACCCAACAATCCTCCGAACCATGTCGCATGACTGGCGCGTCAAGATGTTCAAATGCAGCTTCTTGAATGGTCGATGCTATCTCACCACCGAATCCGCCAGTCTTCATATCCTCGTGAATGACAATACAACGTCCAGTTTCCTTAGCCAAAGCAATCGCACCTTCACGGTCCCATGGCAACAATGAGCGGAGATCAAATATCTTCACAGAAATACCTTCTTTTTCCAGTTGCTCAGCTGCAAACAAAGACATATGAACAGCCGTTCCGTAAGTAATCACAGTTACGTCCGTCCCATGCCTGCGTACTTTACCTTTGCCGAACGGAATCACAAAATCATCTGGGGGGAGTGGACCGTATGCTTGTTTGAAATTATATAAGAATTTTGGCTCAAGAACTATTGATGGACCTTTGGAGCGAATGCAATTTCTGAGCAATCCAATCGCATCATCAGCAAATGCCGGCTGAACTATGCGAACACCAGGAATTGTTGTCAATATCCCTTCAACATTTTGAGAGTGATAAATCCCACCTTGGATATATCCACCACTGGCAAGTCTCATTGTCACATTCGGGCAATTCTGACCATTTGTTCGCCAATATGAATGTGCCATTTCCAAGTATTGCTCCATTGCTGGGTAAATATAGTCGGCAAATTCAGCACCCTCAATTACCACACGAATATCATCACGGTAGTGAGAAAAACCAAATGCGGTTCCCATTATCATATCTTCGGCAATCGGAGAATTGAATACCCTGCGTTTGCCAAACTCCTCTGGCATACCTTTGACGACATTGAAGACTCCACCCTTGCCAATATCTTGCCCCCAAAGGAATGTGTTTTCGTTTGCCCGGAACTCTTGTTTTAGTGAATAATTTATTCCATCAAGCAATGAAACTTCTTTTGCATCTGCTGGAATTTCAATCTCTTTGCCATCGGATTCAGTTGAATAAGCTGGAGCATAAATGAACTCACGCCAAGTCTTCCCATCGGCATTTGCGGCTGCTTCGGCCTTGTCCGCTGCTGCAAATATTTCTTGTTTGTTTGACTCTTCGAGCACTTCAATTTCCTCAAGGGTAGCCACTCCACGATTGAGTAAATGGTAGCGGAATTGCATCAGTGGATCACGAACAGAAATCACCATTCTTTCATCATCACTTCTGTATCCGATGTGATTGTCAGAATTAGAATGAGAGCCAATTCGGTCGCATTCGGCGTGAACCATTGCAGGGCCTTTGCCCGCAAGAGTGTATTGTTGAGCGTCTTTTAAGGCTTTAAATGACGCAAAAAAGTCACGTCCATCGCATTCGATTATCTTCAAATTCCTGATTCCAGAATACGAATCTGAAACGACGAGATTGTCATTTACCTCGTCGATTGGGACAGAAATCCCAAATTGATTATTCTGGATGACGAATACAACGGGTGCTTTGTCGAATGATGCCGCAGCAACGGCCTCGTAGAAATACCCTTCGGCACAAGCCGAATCCCCACCAGAATAATAAACCACTTCGTCACCGCCATACTTTTTAATTGCCCTGCCAAGCCCAGAGGCATGTTGGGAGTGATTCCCAGTGCATGAGGAAACATTGTAGATATTGTCATCTGGCTTTGCAAAATGATTGGACATATGCCTTCCTCCACTTGCCAAATCACTTGCTTTTGAGAGTCCGTTCAATATAATTTCCACAGGTGTCATCCCAGCCGAAATTGATGTGATAAAATCACGATAATAGGGAAAGAGATGGTCTTTTTTCGGTCTGAATATTTGCCCCAGTGCCATTTGAATCCCGTCGTGACCGCCAACGGCTGCATGGTATGACCAGCCCTTTGCCATCTTCAAATAAAGTGCTGCTTTTTCGTCCAAGCGTCTGGCAATATGCCCAGTTTTGTAGAGTGAAATCAGTTCCTTGTTTTCAAATCCAGAAAAATCAAAATCAGAAAACAACTCTACATCAATTTCTTTTCCTTTGAGCAACATTTTTACAATTTCATATTCATTTTTCTCTGGACGATAATGACCATTGCGAAGGTCTTTAGCGTTTCCATAAACTGGAATCTCACGCATGAGTTTGAACATCGAATGAGATGTTTCACTTTTTATTTTAGATACATTCTTGGGCGAAGTTTTAACTTCACTTGTTTTGCTTTTTGCGGGTCTACCACGCCTTTTTGGTTTTGAGGCTTTGCTTGTTTCGTCTGGTGTTTTTTCTTTTGCGGGTCTTCCACGCCTTTTTGGTATTGTGGCTTTGCTTGTTTCTTCAGATGTTTTTTCTTTTGCGGGTCTTCCACGTCGTTTTGGTATTGGGGCTTTGCTTATTTCTTCAGATGTTTTTTCTTTTGCGGGTCTTCCACGTCGTTTTTTATTTTCATTTACTTTTTCTGCCATTTCCATTTTCCTATCTAAAAAATTTTAAATTAATTTTCTGTTTTTTTGTATTAATAAATTCAAGCATCCAAATATTTTTTCACTGCATTTGAAACCAGTTTAGGGTTTGCCTTGCCTTTGGTCTTCTTCATTATCTGACCCACAAAAAAGCCTAGTACACGGTCTTTGCCAGCTTTGTATTGCTCGACCTGTTCTGGGTTTGCCTCCACAATTTCTCTTGCTAAGCCGTCAATCAGGCTTTCGTCTGAGACTTGAGAAAGTCCTTTTTCCTCTACCACCTTGCTTGGATGTGTTTTATTTTGAAAGCATTCTGGGAATATTTCCTTTGCAACAGAAGAAGAAATCTCACCCCTTGAAATCAAATCAACCAGCTCTGGAATTAGAAAATCTGGCAAATCTAACTCAGATATTTTCACGTCTAACTCCGCCCTAAGTTGGAGAAGGTCTCGCATCAACCAATTGGATACTAGTTTGTAATTATTCTTATTTTTACTTTCCAACATACCGCAAGATTTCTCAAACAAATCAGACAGCTCTGGATCTTCAACCAAAATTCCAGCATCATAGACGGGCAAACCGTACTCATCTACTAGGCGATACTTCTTCTCCAGTGGAAGCTCTGGCAATTCATTATTTAAGCGACTCACAAACTCATCCGATAAATTCAATGCAGGCAAATCTGGCTCGGGAAAATAGCGATAATCGGCAGCATCACCCTTAGACCTCATCGCCCTTGTGACCGAGGCTCCGCCATCCCACATCATGGTTTGTTGAATAACCTCCCCGCCCGACTCAATCAATTCAACTTGCCTTCTTGCTTCATAATCAATCGCCTTTTGCACATTCCTAAAGCTGTTTAGATTTTTAACCTCCGTCCTCGTCCCAAACTTGTACGAGCCTTTTGGCATAACTGAAATATTTGCATCGCACCTCAAAGCACCTTCCTCCATATTCCCAGTGCTAATCCCCAAATACAACAATATCTGTTTAATCTGAGTTAGGTATTGATAAGCCTCCTGGCTAGAACGAATCTGGGGTTCCGATACAATTTCAATAAGCGGAGTTCCCGCTCTATTAAAATCAAGAAGAGTATCAATGTCAAGATCATGAATTGATTTCCCTGAATCTTCTTCCATGTGAATCCTTGTCAGCCCAATAAATTTTCTTTTTCCATCCAACTCAATCTCGACCTTCCCATCGTAGCAAATCGGATCTTCGTGTTGGGAAATTTGATAACCCTTTGGCAAGTCAGGATAAAAATAATTCTTACGAGCAAATCCGCATTTTTTCCGAATCTTACAATTTGTTGCCAAACCCATCTTCACCGCATACTCAACCAGCTTTTTATTTAACACTGGCAAAGTCCCCGGCATACCAAGAGTCACGGGGTCTGTATTAGAGTTTGGCATCTCACCATAGGACGCAGAACTCGTCGAAAACGCCTTGCTTTCGGTGAGTAACTGTGCGTGAACTTCCAAACCAATAACTACAGTATATTTCTCTATCATTTTTAATTAATTAAATCAAGGAATTAATTCATCACAAATTTAAAAAATCTTTCATTAAAATTCTTTTTTTTAACTATCTTGCACTAACTAATACTAATATTAATGAAATATTATTAAAATGGAAATAAAATGAAAAAGAAAATCGGTCTTTGTTTAATTCTAATTCTATCTTTTAGCCTTGCTGAGGTTTTCTCAAACCAAAGCAGTGGCTTCCTTTCTACGGCCTTTAATGCTATTCAAATAAAAGATTACGAGGCAGCACTTGAAAATTATACCAAGGCAACTCAGAAGAACCCCGACTACGCCCCAGCCCACTACGGACGTGGACTTGCCAACTACTACCTCGAAAATTACCAAGAAGCGCTAATCGATTTTGAAAAAACAATCGAAATCGACAGAAATTATTTCGAAGCACATTACGGCATTGGCATCTGCCGAACAAAACTTGGTCAATTCGATGATGCCATTCAATCATTTACACTCTCGACCAAGCTCTCAAGCGATTACCCAGAAGCAATCTACGGACGTGGAAATGCAAATTACTATAATAAAAATTACCACGCCGCCCTCACCGATTACAACAAAGTAATCCAGCTCAACCCAGATTACGGTCTTGCCTATTACGGTCGAGCAATTTCAAACCAAGCACTCAAATTCTACGACTTAGCCCTAGAAGATTTTGACAAGTATATGGAACTCCGAGGAGATAAAGACGGACTCTCGACCGAGGTGAAACGCCTCATTCAAGACATCGAAGAATACAACAATTAAGTCACACCTTATGACTTTTAAAAGCGAAGAATTATCTTCTTACAACGCACCATCGGTCGCTTTGCATTGGGAGTGGCTT